>DASSPC010000280.1:0-6699 GCA_035699865.1 Oryzihumus sp.
CACCGTCGAGATGGCGACGCCGAACGTCTATGCCGACCAGATCGAGTGGTTCTCGCGCCAGCTCACCCGCCGCGAGAACACCTGCATCTCGCTGCACCCGCACAACGACCGCGGCACCGCCGTCGCCGCCGCCGAGCGGGGGGTGATGGCGGGCGCCGACCGCGTCGAGGGCTGCCTGTTCGGCAACGGCGAGCGCACCGGCAACGTCGACCTGGTCACCCTGGGCCTCAACCTGTTCAGCCAGGGCATCGACCCGCAGATCGACTTCTCCGACATCGACGAGATCCGCCGCACGGTCGAGCACTGCAACCAGCTGCCGGTGCACGAGCGCCACCCCTACGGCGGCGACCTGGTCTTCACCGCGTTCTCGGGCTCGCACCAGGACGCGATCAAGAAGGGCTTCGAGGCGATGGCCGCCGACGCCACCGCCGAGGGCAAGGGCGTGGACGACCTCACCTGGGCGGTCCCGTACCTGCCGATCGACCCGCACGACATCGGCCGTTCCTACGAGGCCGTCGTGCGCGTCAACAGCCAGTCCGGCAAGGGCGGGGTGGCCTACCTGCTCAAGTCCGAGCACCACCTCGAGCTGCCGCGCCGGCTGCAGATCGAGTTCAGCGGCGTGGTGCAGGCGCGTACCGACGCCGAGGGCGGCGAGGTGTCCGCGGCGCAGCTGTGGGAGACCTTCCAGGACGAGTACCTCCCCGCGACCGGGGCCGGCTGGGGCCGGTTCGCGCTGGTCTCGATGCGCTCGGACAGCGCGGTCGACGGCGCCGACCGGATCTCGGTGACGCTCACTGACCACGGCGAGCAGCGCACCGTCGAGGGTGTCGGCAACGGCCCGATCGCCGCGTTCGTCGAGGCGCTGTCCGGTCTCGACGTCGACGTGCGGGTCCTCGACTACCACGAGCACGCGCTGTCCGCCGGTGGCGACGCCCGCGCGGCGGCCTACGTCGAGTGCGCGGTCGGCGAGCGGGTCCTCTGGGGTGTCGGGCTCGACGCCAACATCGTCATCGCCTCGCTCAAGGCCGTCGTATCCGCGGTCAACCGCTCCCAGCGCGACGTCGCCTGAGACCGTGGCCGGGGGAGCATGAACGACAACAACAGGAGGGGCAGGCGCGGCACGAGCCCGGTGCCGCCCGGCCCGCCTGCTGTTCCGCTCCCGGCAGCGGTGCCCCCGATACCCCCGGGCTGGGGCGCCATCGCGCGCATCGCGGCCGTGGTCACCGCAGTGGCTCTGGTGCTGGTGCTGGGCGGCGGGAGCCTGGCATGGGCCTTTGAGCGCGACGAGAGGGGGTCGAACCTGAAGTCCCTGGGTGACTGCCTGTGGTGGGCGCTGACGACGCTGACAACCGTCGGCTATGGCGACCACTTCCCCGTCAGCCCGGCCGGACGCGTCGTCGCTGCCGTGATCATGGTCGGCGGGGTGGCGATCCTCGGCGGTGTCGCCGCATCCATCGCGCTCGTGGTCACCCAGCGCCTCTTCGCCCGGGCCGCGCAGGTGGAGGAGGAGGTCGCCGACGTCGAGGAGGAGCTGGCCGAGTCGATGCGCGAGACCGAGACCCTGGAGCAGCTGATGCGCGAGCTCATCGACAGGGTCGCGGGGGTGGAGGCGCAGCTGCGGGCCCTCCGGGCCGTGCCGCAGCCGGGGCCTGCCGATCCTCCCGGAGCGGCACCGGACAGCTGACCCTTCTCCCGGGGGTGCCGCGCGGTCATGGCCGCCGGCGCGAGCTCACCTGCTGCCTGAGCCATGTCCACACGGCCTGGCTCGATCCTGTCAGCCGCGGTCAGCGCACCCCGCGTGGCCGGAACTGGATGCTGATGCGGGGCCCGACCGGCTTGGCGGTCTTGGGGATCGCGTGCTCCCAGGTGCGCTGGCACGATCCGCCCATGACGACGAGGTCTCCGTGGCCGAGCACGTGGCGCACCGTCTGGCCGCCCCCACCGCGCGGGCGCAGCAGCAGTGCCCGCGGGGTGCCGACCGAGATGATCGCGACCATGGTGTCCTCGGTGCGGCTGCGGCCGATCGTGTCCCCGTGCCAGGCCACGCTGTCGCGGCCGTCGCGGTAGAGGCACAGCCCGGCGGTGCGGAACGGCTCGCCGAGCTCGGCGGCGTAGTGCCGGCTGAGAGCCTCGCGGGCCGCCTCGAGCACCGGGTGGGGGAGCGGCACGCCCTCGTCGTAGAAGGCGAGCAGCCGGGGGACGTCGACCTCGCGGTCGTACATCTGCCGCCGTTCGCCGTGCCACGGCACGTGGTGCGAGAGCCGGGCGAAGACCTCGTCGGAGCCGGTCAGCCAGCCCGGGCGCACGTCGACCCAGGCTCCGCGGCTGAGCGGGGTGCGCCGCACGGCGGTGCCGAGCGGTCGCAGGCCGACCTCGTCGACCGCGTCGAGCAGGGATCCCTGGAGAGCCACCGTCATGTGGACACTGTACGCCTGTTCGATGGACAGGTGTTCGATCGTGTCCGGCTAATTGCGGGCACGGTCCGCGGCTCGGCGGCTACCGTGGAGACATGCCGGTCATCCAGCGCACCTCCGCGGCCACGCGAGCTACCCGCTCGCTGGTCGCCGCTGCCTGACCCACCATCCACCCCCGGCGACCGGAGACGGCTCGCCGGACGCCTGGTCGATGGGCCTCGACGCGGCTTCCGCCCGCGTCGCCGTTCCCGGTCGTCCCGACCGGAAGGCCCTCACCATGGACTCCCACGACGTCCGCTCGACGTTCCTGCACTTCTACCGCGAGCGCGGCCACCGCCGCGTGCAGGGCACCTCGCTGATCCCACCTGACGGCGACCCGGTGCTGTTCACCACCTCCGGGATGCACCCGTTGACCCCGCACCTTCTCGGCGAGCCGCACCAGGAGGGTCGCCGGCTGGTCAACGTCCAGCGGTGCCTGCGCACCACCGACCTCGACGAGGTCGGTGACGACACCCACCTGACCGTTTTCGAGATGCTCGGCACCTGGTCGCTCGGCGACTACCCCGGTTCGATGAGCCTGCGCTGGGGCTACGAGCTGCTGCGCGAGGGATTCGGCCTCGACCACGACCGGCTGCACGTGACCGTGTTCGGCGGTGACGAGCAGGTCGGGCCCGACCTGGAGTCGCTGCGCACCTGGCGCGAGCTGGGTGTGCCGGTCGAGCTGACCGTGGAGGACAACTGGTGGTCCAACGGGCCCACCGGCCCGTGCGGCCCGGACTCCGAGGTGTTCGTCTGGACCGGGGAGGGCCGGCCGACCGGCACCCCCACCACCGATTCACGCTGGGTCGAGGTCTGGAACCACGTGATGATGCGCCATCGCCGCCTCGACGACGGACGGCTCGTGCCCCTGGATCAGCCCAACGTGGACACCGGGATGGGCCTGGAACGGCTGCTGACGGTGCTGCAGGGCGTCGGCTCCGTGCACGAGACCGATCTGCTGCGGCCGTGGACGGACACCGTCGGCCGGCTCTGGCCGATGGGCTCGCGCGACTCCCGGGTCGTCTCGGACCACCTGCGATCGGGCACGGTCGTCATCGGGGACGGCGTGCGGCCCTCGAGCAGCGGCCGCGGCTACGTGCTGCGCCGGCTGGTGCGACGCAGCCTGACCCTCCTGTGGCGGCATGAGCCCGGGTCGAGCCTGTCGGACCTGCCCGTGGACCTGCTCGAGGACACCCTGCGCCAGCACGGTGGGACCGACCCTGGTCAGGTGCGCGAGGTGATGCTGGGGGAGGAGCGTCGCTTCGGGGAGCTGGTGCGCCGCGGCCGGCCCCTGGTCGAGCGCCGGCTGCTGGGCGGGCCGCTGACCGAGGAGGACCTCACCGACCTGCACCAGACCCACGGCCTGCCCCGGGACCTGGTGCTCGGGCTGCTGGGCGGTGGCCGATGAACCGCGACCGGCCGCCGGGTCAGCTGCCGGCGCCCAGGGCGCGCGCCGCGCCGACGAGCGCAGCGTTGTCCCGGGCCGGGGTGCCGTCGGGCAACCGGAGCGTGTCCTCCAGGCCCACGCGCGTGTCCAGGCCGCGGCGCACGGCATCCTCCAGCAGCACCCACGTCGCCGCGCCGTCGCCGTGCTGCAGCCGGGGGGCCGTCACCCCGCCGGCGTCGAGCGCTGCGTGGATCGCGTCGACCAGGGCCACGGCCCCCTCCCGTGGGACCTCGACCGGCTCGACCAGCACGCGGGTGAGCTCGCCGGCCAGGCCCGAGGTGGCGAGCGCGTGGGCGTCCTGCACGCTCCAGACCCCGGCCTCGACGCCGACGCCTGCGTCCAGCAGTGCCCGCATCACCTCGACGAAGCCGTCCTCACTGACGTTGACCGAGGCGTAGTCCGGCGCGCGCCAGCCCTTGACCAGCGACACCCGCCACGACGTCGACGGCTCGATCCAGGCGCCGGTGGTGACGCCGACGGGCACGCCGCAGGCCTCGCGCACCCGGTGCACCACCTCGTCCACGACCGCCGGTTCCAGGCTCTCGCGGCCCGAGGGGTCGCGCGGGTGCAGGTGGACCGCCCGGGCGCCGGCCGCGACACAGGCGACCGCGGCGCGCACGAGGGCGTCGACGGACTCGGGCACGGCCGGGTGGTCGGTGGTCGTGTAGGGCCCGTTCAGGGCGGCCTGGAGCAGCACATGACGACGCTAGTCCCCGGGGGTGGCACTGTGGTCGTTGTCGGCCGAGGATCGGAGGAGCAGATGCGCGTCGTCATCGTGGGAGGGCACGGCAAGGTCGGGCTCAGGCTGGGACGCCTGCTGGCTGAACGCGGGGACGACGCCGTGGGCATGGTGCGCACCCACGAGCAGGTGGCCGACCTCAAGGCGGCGGGTGCGGAGCCCCTGCTCCTCGACCTGGTGGCGGCCTCGGTCGACGAGCTCGCGGCGGCCTTCGAGGGTGCGGACGCGGTCGTGTTCAGCGCTGGTGCCGGTGGCCGGGGCGGGCAGCAGGCCACCAACGCCGTCGACGGCGTGGGGGCGGTCAAGGCGGTCGACGCGGCCGAGCGGGCGGGGGTGCGCCGGTTCCTCATGGTCTCGGTCTTCATGGACGCCGGCCGGGGCCGGGACCTGCCCGAGACGTTCGAGAACTACGTGCGGGTCAAGCGCGCCTCCGACGTGCACCTGGCGGCCAGCGCCCTCGCCTGGACCATCCTGCGGCCGGGCACCCTCACCGACGAGCCGGGCACCGGACGGATCAACCTGGGCCCCGCCATCGCCTACGGCGCGGTGAGCCGTGACGACGTGGCCGCCACGCTGGCGGCCCTGCTGGCGGCACCGGGCACCCCGGGCCGGGTGCTCGAGCTGACCGAGGGCGAGGTGCCGGTCGCCGAGGCGGTGGCCCGGGTCGTGCGCTGACCTTCCCGGTATGCCGGGTGCCCGCCCCGGGCGCCGTGCTCCCTGCCGACACGGACCGCGGCGGCGCGGCACGGCATACCGGCAGTGTGGGTGGTCCGTAGGACAATGGACCCATGCCGCTCTACCGCGACGAGGCGATCGTCCTGCGCACCCAGAAGCTGGGTGAGGCCGACCGCATCGTCACCCTGCTGACCCGCACCCAGGGCAAGGTGCGTGGGGTGGCCAAGGGGGTGCGGCGGACCAGGTCCCGCTTCGGGGCCCGGCTCGAGCCGTGCATGGTCGTCGACGTCCAGCTCTACGAGGGGCGTTCGCTGGACACGGTCACCCAGGCCGAGACCCTCGCGCCGTACGGCGACGTGATCGCGCGCGACTACGCCGCCTGGACCTCCGCGACGGCGATGCTGGAGACCGCCGACCGGCTCACCGAGGAGCGGGAGCCGGCGGTGCAGCAGTTCCTGCTGCTGGCGGGGGCGCTGCGCAGCCTGGCCGGCGGGGAGCACGACCCGGGGCTGGTCCTCGACGCCTACCTGCTGCGCTCCCTGGCCGTGGCCGGCTGGGCGCCGAGCTTCCACGACTGCGCCCGGTGCGGTGCCGACGGGCCGCACCGCGCGTTCAACATCGCCAGCGGCGGCACGGTCTGCCCGTCCTGCCGCGCGCCCGGCTCGGCGGCCCCGGCCCCGGCCACGATGGAGCTGCTTGCCTCGCTGCTGGCCGGGGACTGGGTCGTGGCCGACGCCAGCGTCCCGCAGCACCGCCGCGAGGGCAGCGGCCTGGTGGCGGCCTTCCTGCAGTGGCACCTCGAACGCGGCGTGAGATCCTTGCGCCTCGTGGAACGAGAGCGCGCATGAGCCAGGCCCCCTTCCCGCACCCGTCCGGGGCGCGGCCCCCGGTGCTGCCCGCCGAGCTGGTGCCCCACCACGTGGCGATCGTCATGGACGGCAACGGCCGCTGGGCCAACCAGCGCGGGCTGCCGCGGACCAAGGGGCACGAGGCCGGTGAGGCCTCGCTGCTCGACGTGGTCGCGGGCGCGATCGAGATCGGCGTCAAGCATGTCTCGGCCTACGCCTTCTCGACGGAGAACTGGAAGCGCTCGCCCGAGGAGGTCAAGTTCCTCATGGGCTTCAACCGCGACGTCATCAGGCGGCGTCGCGACCTGCTCAACGCGTGGGGTGTGCGGGTCCGCTGGTCGGGTCGGCGCCCGCGGCTGTGGCGCTCGGTGATCAAGGAGCTCGAGGTCGCCCAGGAGATGACCAAGGGCAACGACGTGCTGACGCTGACGATGTGCGTCAACTACGGCGGCCGGGCCGAGGTCGCCGACGCCACCCGGCGGATCGCCGAGCTGGTCCAGGCCGGCCGGCTGCGGCCCGGGGCGATCGACGAGAAGA
>DASSPC010000281.1:0-7825 GCA_035699865.1 Oryzihumus sp.
AGTGCGCGGCGTCGCGCACTGCCCCCGCTCCTGACGCTGCCGGCACGGGACGCCCGACCATGCCGCCGGTAGGAACGCGCGGAACTGCCGCGATGCGTGAAGTGCGTCTTTCCGCCGCCAGTCGGGCACCTTCCCCCTTACGGATCTGCCGATGTGCGGGCGCGTGGACAAAAGGCCGTGGAGGACTTCCGGCCGGATCACGACAATGGCCCCACGTGCATGGGATGCCATGGCAGATCGCGCGGTTCCAACCCGGCTAAGGAGGGTGCGCTTTCATGAGCGAACGGTTCTACTCGGATGCGAGGCTGTATGACCGGTTGTTCCCGGGTGGCGAGCCGGCCGTCGACTTCTACCGGGCCGAGGCCGATCGGCAAGGCGGGTATGTCTTGGAACTCGGGTGCGGCACCGGACACAAACTGATCCCCATCGCCTCCGACGGGCATCCGTGCACCGGCCTGGAACTCTCGTCGGACATGCTCACCGAAGCTCAGCGCAAGGCGGAGGAGCGCGCGCTAGCGGTGGATTGGGTGCAGGGCGACATGCGTGACTTCGACCTCGGCCGCACGTTCGATCTCGTGTTCATCGCAGCCAATTCATTGCTCCATCTGCATGAGGCTGCCGATCTGCTGAGCTGCTTCCGATCCGTGCGAGCGCACCTGGCACCCGGAGCGCGCTTCATCTTCGACGTGTTCAACCCGAACGTGCGTTTCCTTGCCGATGCCGACGGCGTCCGACGCACCCGCGATGTGTTGTCGTTCGTGGATCCCGGCCGTGGCAACGTGAGGGTTGATGTCGCTGAGACCTACGATGCTGCCGCGCAGGTGACCCGCGGGACGTGGCACTTCTCCGCCGACTTCGAGCCCGACTTCGTCGTCGCCCCGCTTGAGCTCAGGAGCATCTTCCCTCAGGAGCTGCCACTGCTGCTCTCCCTGGGTGGGCTTCGGCTCGTCGAGCGCTTTGGCGACTGGTCCGGTCGACCGTTCACCGGGGATGCGGCGATCCAGCTCTGCGTCTGCGAATCGGACTGAACAGATGAGCGGGCAGCACTGCCCGCTCAGGTCATCCTCGAAGAACGCTCAGGCCGCGGCGCGTGAAAGCGCGGAACTGCCGATGAGCGTGCCAACCTCAACTCGCGACGGCGGCCTGGGCGATCTTCGCAGCGGCTTGGGCGAGGGTCAGGTGCGTGGTGTCAACGACCTCGGCCTCGTCGTGAAGCCAGGTGCGTGCCGCCTCGGCGTACGGCTGTAGGTAACCCAGCCGCCAGGTCGAGGGACCCAGATTGGAGTCGCCCTCGATGCGCGCGCGGAGAGTGTCCTGGTCGGCATGGAGAACGAAATGCCGGACAGCGATGTTATGTGCGGCGAGCCCAGAGCTGATCTCCCGCCAGTACTGCTCGACCAGGACCGTCATGGGCATCACCAGCGTGCCGCCGGTGAAGTCCAGGACGCGCCGTGCGGTCTCGACCACGAGCGGCCTCCACGGCGGCCAGTGCTGGAATTTGTCTGTCTCGGGCAACCCCGGCGTGATGTCCATGAGCGTCTCGCCGACCTTCTCGGCATCGAACACTCGTGAGTCCGGGATTAACTGCTGAACGAGGGCGCTCGTCGTCGTCTTGCCTGCGCCGTGGGTGCCGTTGAGCCATACGATCACGGGCTCGGATGCTACCGGCGCGCCCCGACGAGGTCCTGGAGCTCGAACGATCTCGCCGTCGATCCGGTCAGAAGGGGACTACCGGATCTGCCGCTGAGCGGGCCACCACGGCCCTAGGCCCAAGGGGGCTGGTGCCGACCCACGTACTCGCGGGCGCGCTGTACAGGGTCACACCAAAACTGGTGCGGCATGCGGTGGTAGTGCTGCTCGCAGAAGTCAGCGAGACCGACCGTGATGCCAACGCGCTCCAGCGGGCGGCCTTCGAATTCGGTGTTGGCCGCGAGCACCTGCGGCTCGGGATTCCAGCCTGAGTGGTCGAACGTCAAGCCGCTCCATGTCGCGTAGGTGTGAAAGACCTGCTGCTCTCCGTCGAATCGCAGCGCCTCGATGCCGATTGACCGGTCCGCATAGGCGTCGCGGCATGCCCAAGCGAGAAGGTGACATGCTCCGGCGGCGAAGAAGGCTTGGTCCGTCCGTTCCCATGCGACGCGTTGATCGGACCGCTCGATCTCCGTCCGACGAAACCTTCCTGCGGCTTGGGCGGTCATGCACAGGACGCTAGTCGAAGAGTCAAACACGTCCGAACATGCCGCGAAGAGTGAAGTGCGTCTTTCCGCCGCGAGTGGGCAGGACGACTCGCTTTCTAGTCCTCATCAACCGGGATGCCCCATGCGGTGCCGCTGCGGTTGAGCGGGTGTTGATCGGCGTGCCAACGGAACGAGTAGCCCGCACCGAGGAGAACGCCACCAGCGTCCATTGCCTCGACACCAATGCCCACGTCAATCGCGAATGGGTCAGGTTGACCGCCCCGACGCACGGACCTGCCGACCCGGCTTCGTCGGGCGATCGCCCACAACGATGCCCAGGAGCTGGAGATCCTCAACCCGATCCTCCGCGGGCTCACGCAGGGACTGGTCCGGTTGAGCGAGATCGAGGCCTTGGACGCCGCTGTGGCCCGGCGGCTGGTCTTCGCGGGGAGAAGGCCCGCGCCGCCCGTCGGCGCCGCCGGGTCGTGCCGACGTCCGCCTGAGAGTTCGCCCCTTCCCGTCGCCTGATGTTGCTCCTACCGTCAGGGGATGGAGCCGGACTGCAGGCAGTTCGAGTTCGACCCGTCGGCGGGCATCCCGCTCGAGACGTGGATGGCCAACCTGCGCGTCCGGGGCTGGCGGCCGGTCTATGGGGCGCGCACGATCGTGCGAACCCCGACTGGGTTGCGCCTGTGCATGGTCATGCACAGGCGGCCTAGGGGTTGAACTCCACCCTTGTCCATCGCACGGAGTCGAGCCAGTCGGTGCGATCCAGGGCCCAGCCAGCAACCAGATGATGGGCGGACTCGAGGTCGCCGACGGCGGTGTGGAAATGTCTTTCCGGACTGCCCTCGCGGTGCTCGACCTCCCAGCCCGGATCGCGCTCGGTACGCAGCACCTGCACGTACGTCTGGCCCGAGCGGTCGTCCAGGCGTTCAACGATCAGGCAGCTGCCCTCGCCGGCGTCGATGTCCTCCAGGAGCCCGAGCAGCTCAGTGTCCGAAGGGTCGTCCAGCACCGCCCCGCGATCGGTGGCAGCCCGCAGCCGCCCTCCAACGGACCGGTATCCCTTGGGGTCGGGTTGGCCTCCCCCCGGCATGGCCTTGGTCAGCCCGCCGACGAGGCTTGCGAGGCGACTCCGCTGCCGCTAGCCCTGCCCGGCATGGCCCCACCTGGGGCGGGGGTGACGGAACGCAGGTCGCTCCTGGCGTAGCGGTGGACCAGCAGCGGCAGGAACGTGCGCACGCGTGCGTCGGCGAAGCGGCCGGCCACCTCGTCAAGAATCCGATCCACTACCTCTGCCCCGGTGAGCAGGTCGAAGTCCCGGTGCAGTTGCGCGGCGACCTCGCGGAAGTCGGGATGCAGCCCGTGGCGGATCCGGGAACTGAGCGGGGTCGAGACCTGATCCATGCCTGATGGTCACGTGCGATCTCGCACTGTCGCAATCCCCCAAACGTCCCGGGTAAGGCCGTTGCCGACTGCTCCCACACTTCGCCCGGATTGGGTTGTTTGCGAGGTTGCGCAGCGCTCTTCTTCGCCACGTTTCCGGTATTCATGCCGCTGACGCGGGGTGCACGCCCGGTCATTGCATCGTGGAGGTCCAAGACGAGCACGAACCGAGGGAGTGCCCCGATGAGCATCACCGCAGTTGCCGAGGCGTCCGAGGTCCGGGTCACCCCTGACCTGCCCAGCCGGATCCGCCGCGCCATCGCCCACCAAGACCAGGCCGAACTGGACCTGCTCCAGCCACTGATCCGCGCCCTTGCCTATCGCGAGGTCACCGTGGGCGAGGTCAAGGCCCTGGACGCCGAGCAGGCGCTGTGGCTCGTGGCAGAACGTGGGAAGCATGACGGCAGATCAGCGCGCGCACGCCTGTAGAGCGGTCTCGCCATCCCTCGGGGAGCTGCCATCCGGGCCGGACGATGCCCCGCATTGTCGACGCGGGCGACCATGGTTTTCGCAGGGGTGCTGCACACCTTGGAGAAACCCCATGCCTCAGGCCCAACGCTCGGTCCTCATCGGGCGTCCCCTGGAGGCCGTCTTCGCGTTCTTCACCGATCCGGCAAACGACCACCGGTGGCGACCCCAGGTCATCAGCACGGTCAGCCAGGGACCGCCGGTCGTCGGGGAAAGGATCCACGTGGTCGTGACCAGCCACGGGGGCCGCGGGGTCCCGGCCGACATCGAGGTGACGGCCTACGAACCGGCGAGCCGCTACGCGTTCAGGGCCGCTGAGGGGCCGGTGCGGCCCAGGGGGGAGTACCGCTTCGCCCCGTACGGCTCCGGCACGGAGGTCACCTTCGTCCTCGACGCCGAGATCCGTGGGCTGCGGAAGCTGTTCCTGAGCGCCCGCGTCCAGAAGTCCCTGGACGGTGAGATGAGGGCCCTCGAGACGGCCAAACGTCTGCTCGAACTGGGCTGATCAGCCGGGCCCATCCGGGGGCGCGGAATCGTTGCCGTTGAGGGGCGGCCCGTCACGACGCCGCTGGAGCTCGCTGCGGACGTCGAAGTACCGCGACAGGTCCTCGTCCATGTCGCCCACCGTGGGGCCCTCGAGCGTGACGGAAGCCTGAGCGAGACGGGCCTCGTACAACCGCTGAAGAGCCTTTGCCTCGGCGACCAGCTCCTCGATGGTCATCAGCTCGACCGGCCGCATGACCCCAACGATAGGCGGCCACCACCACAGGAGGGAGCCCCGGTTCACGGGCACATGCACCGCGGCGGGCTCCGGGGGGCCCACGGGCGGGGTGCCTCTTCGGGCGAGCAGCGATGGGACATGGGCGCGGGCAGTGTCCTCCATTGGGACGGCGATGCGCTCGGAGATCCCGTCCTTTTGGACGGTACATGCGTAGACCGACGTCCCCGACCATCGGTATTCGGACGTAGTCCCTCCCTGCCGGCCCGTCGCTGGTTTGCACGGGCACGGCAGGGGTTCGGGTTCAAGGGGAGGTTTCGTGAAGGCTCGGCGCCGTTGGCTCGCGTTTGTGGTGGCGGCGGTGGCCGCCTCGATACCGCTCGTTCTGGCCCTGCCGGCCACCGTGACGCAGGCGGCTGGGGACCCGGTCATCGCCGCCGCCGGCGACATCACTTGCCAACCGCCGGGCAAGGTCAGGGCCAACGCCTGCCACCAGCAGGCCACGGCCAACCTGCTCGGCCTGGTCCCCTACGACGCGGTGCTGCCACTCGGGGACGGCCAGTACGACTGCGGCACGCTGAGCGGCTACCAGCAGGTCTACGCCCCGACCTGGGGGAAGTACCTGGCGAAGAGCCACCCGGTGGTCGGCGACCAGGACTACGGCGGATCCACCTGCTCGGTCCCGGGGGCCTCCGGCTTCTTCACCTACTTCGGGGCCAACGCCAGCCCGGACAACCCGTCCTGCACCTCGGCCTGCCAGGGCTACTACAGCTACGACATCGGCGCCTGGCACGTCGTGGCGCTGAACTCCGAGTGCACCCAGCCGGGGGTGGGCGGGTGCTCGTCGACCAGCCCGATGCTCACGTGGCTGCGCAAGGACCTGGCGGCCCACCCCGCCCAGTGCACGCTGGCCTACATGCACGAGCCGTACTGGGCCAACGGCACCTTGGCCAAGAACTACCTGCCCGTCATCAAGGCGCTGTACAACGCCCACGTCGACGTGCTGCTGACCGGGCACAAGCACATCTACGCCCGCTACGCCCCGCAAAGCCCCACCAGCGCCAACGACCCGGCACAGGGAGTGCGCGAGTTCATCGTCGGCACCGGCGGCCACAACCACGCCGCCCTGGCCAGCCCGCTGCCCAACCTGCAGGTGTCCAACAACACCACGTTCGGCGTGCTCCAGCTGACGTTGCACAGCAGCAGCTACGACTGGAAGTTCGTGCCCGAGGCAGGCCAGTCCTTCACCGACAGCGGCACAACGGCCTGCCACTGACCCCTGCCCGAGAGTGGCCAGGGCTGAGCGAGCACGGCCACAGAGGGCAGACCCCGAACACCAAACCGGAACGGAGATCCAATGTACGGCGAACCGGGGTATCCGGAACCGAATCCGAACGGCAGCCACTCGGCCATTCGGCGGCGGGTGCTGCAGGGCGCCGGCCTGCAGTTCGAGACCGGTCCTTGCCATTCGGCGCACCCCACGTTCGGCCGCCGGACGATGACCCCATGAGCGTCCGCGCCACCGGCGCCGCCTTGCTGGCACCCCTGCGGCCGGCGCTGACCTGGGGCGAGCGGATGCTCCCAGGCTTCCTGGTGATCGGCACCAAACGCGGAGGGACAAGTTCCTTGTACGACTGGATCTGCCGGCATCCGCAGGTCGCGCCCTGTCGTACACGCAAGGGCACGCACTACTTCGACGTCCACCACGGCCGCGGGTACGCCTGGTTCCGCTCCGGCTTCGTGCGCCCCGACCCCCGCTGGCGCCTTACGGGCGAGGCGAGCCCCTACTACCTGTTCCACCCCTTGGCCCCGCAGAGGATCGCCGCCGAGCTGCCCGAGGCCAGGCTCATCGTGGTCCTGCGCGACCCCGTCGACCGGGCGTGGTCGCACTACCAGTGCGAGGTCGCCCTCGGATGTGAGGACCTGCCCTTCGATGCAGCGCTGGCCAGGGAGGAGGAGCGCCTGGCCGGCGAAGGCGAACGCATGCGCCACCAGCCCGGCTATGAGAGCTTCGAACTGCGACACCACAGCTACCTGGGCCGTGGTCGCTACGCCGAGCAGTTGGAGCGGCTGTACTCCTTGTTCCCGCCTGACCAGGTGCTGGTGCTTCGCAGCGAGTCGCTGCTTGCCGACCCGGACCGGCAACTGTTGACGGTCTGGGACTTCCTCGGCCTGCCACAAGTGCAGCTACACGACCTGCCCCGACTCAAGACCGGTCGGTACGACGAGATGCCGGCCGCTACCCGCCGCTGGTTGCAGGACTACTTCGCACCTCACAACGAGCGGCTGTACGACATGCCAGGTGTCCACTTCACCTGGGAGCGTTGACTCGGCGCGCGAGCAGTGTTCACGACCTACTGACAACGTCAGGCCGACGCCGCCCCCGGCTCGGGCGACGCCCCGGGGAGGAGCGGCAGCGAGGGCGTCTAAGGTCCCGGCGCCGGGAAGACATCTGACACCGGAGCCCGGAGGCACGAGGCCCTGTTCCTGGGGCCCGGAACTCGGACGCCCCCGCTCCCGCCGCTTGTCCCCCCAGTGCGTCGGTCGAGAGGGGGCGTTCATCTTGCCCGCCCAATGGCGGGTCGGGGGTCCCCACGCAGGCCGTCCGAAGCGGCGCGTTCGGGGACGTGGGCCCCCGCCGGTGACTTGAGGCCGAAGGGCCTGCGCCGACGCAGTCCAACCACAGCTCGCGAGCCACTGAGGAGCGACCCGTGCCTTGCGCCCGGAGACGTCTGCCTAGCGACGTGCTACGACGAGGGCGCGCATAGGGCGGAGACAGCCATCGACAGCCGGATCCCACCGGGCACCCCCGGACAGAAAAGAGATCGGCCCCCGTGCTGAGCTCGTGCTCAGCCGGGGGCCGATCTGCACTGGTGGCAGGTGAAGGATTCGAACCTTCGTAGCTTTCGCGACGGATTTACAGTCCGCTTCCATTGGCCGCTCGGACAACCTGCCGTGTGCGGTGTGAAGGATAGCAACGACACCACACCCCGAGTCCAATCGAGTCGGCGTG
>DASSPC010000282.1:0-3538 GCA_035699865.1 Oryzihumus sp.
CGCGCTCGCGGCCGGCAGCAAGGCCGTCATCTGCGCCAGCACCGGCAACACGAGCGCGAGCGCGGCCGCGTACGCGGCCCGCGCGGGGCTGACCTGCGCTGTCCTCGTGCCGCAGGGCAAGATCGCGCTCGGCAAGCTCGCGCAGGCCGTCGCGCACGGGGCGCGGATCCTGCAGGTCGACGGCAACTTCGACGACTGCCTCACGCTGGCGCGCAAGCTGGCGGAGGCCTACCCCGTCGAGCTCGTCAACTCCGTCAACCCGGCCCGGATCGAGGGGCAGAAGACCGCGAGCTTCGAGGTCGTCGACGCGCTCGGCGACGCCCCGGAGATCCACTGCCTGCCCGTCGGCAACGCCGGCAACATCACGGCCTACTGGCGCGGCTACCGCGAGTACCTCGCCGACCCCGTGACCGACGCCCTCGCCGGACCAGCGACCCATCTGCCGCAGATGTGGGGCTTCCAGGCGGCCGGGGCGGCACCGATCGTCCTCGGTCACCCGGTCGACCACCCCGAGACCATCGCGACGGCGATCCGCATCGGCAACCCCGCGTCGTGGAAGCAGGCGGTGGAGGCCCGTGACGACTCCGGCGGCCGGATCGACGCCGTCAGCGACGCGCAGATCCTCGACGCCCACCGCATCCTCGCGGCCCGCGAGGGGATCTTCGTCGAGCCGGCGTCCGCGGCCAGCGTCGCCGGCCTGCTCGCCGCGGCCCAGGACGGGCTCGTCCCGGCCGGGGCGACCGTGGTCTGCACGGTGACCGGGCACGGCCTGAAGGACCCCGCCTGGGCGCTCAAGGACGCCGACGGCGAGCCCGTGCTGCCCGTGCGGGTGCCCGTCGACGCGTTCACCGCCGCCAGCGCCCTCGGCCTCGAGGGCTGAACGTGGTCGCCCCGCTCGTGCCCGGTTCCTGCGTGCGGGTCCGGGTGCCGGCCAGCAGTGCCAACCTCGGACCCGGCTTCGACTCGATCGGCCTGGCGCTGGGCCTGTGGGACGAGTGCACCGTGACGGTGTCCGGCGCTCCCGGCCTGCAGGTCGAGGTGGCCGGAGAGGGTGCGGCCAGCGTGCCGCTGGACGAGAACCACCTCGTCTACCGCTCGATGGTCCGAGCCTGGGCCGAGCTCGGCGTCGAGCCGCCGGCCGGCCTGACCATGAGCTGCCTCAACGCGGTGCCGCACGGTCGCGGGCTGGGCTCCTCGGCCACGGCCATCGTCACGGGAGTCGTTGCGGCGCAAGGCCTGCATGACCTTGCCGCCGGCGTGGAGGACCTCGACCGCGGGCTCGACCGGGAGTTCACCAACGACCTGTCGAGCGCGGTCGAGGGCCACCCCGACAACGCCTCGGCCAGTGTCTACGGCGGGATGACCCTGTCCTGGTCCGAGGCCGAGACCCCGCGGCACACGCGCACCGTCCAGCTGGCCGTCAGTCCCGAGGTCACCCCGGTGCTCCTGGTCCCGCAGGAGCAGCTGGCCACCAGCACGGCCCGGGCGGTGCTCCCGGACCACGTGCCGCACGCCGAGGCGGCACTGAACTCGGCCCGCGCGGCGCTGCTGGTGGAGGCCGTCACCCGTCGGCCCGACCTGCTGCTGCCGGCCACCCGGGAGTGGCTGCACCAGGAGCAGCGGCGGGCCGCGCTCGGTGCGTCCATGACGCTGGTCGACCAGCTGCGCGACCGGGGGCACGCCGCCGTCATCTCCGGTGCGGGCCCGAGCGTGCTCGTCCTCAGCACCCGCGCCGACGCGGACGCGGTCGCCCCACTGGTGCCCGCGCAGGGATGGCAGGTGCTGCGCCCCGGCATCGCCACCACAGGTGCCCAGATCGTCCGAGTCGCGGGCTGACCTGCGGGAATGGCCGCCCGGGACAACACGTTTGACACTTCGCACATCGCAGTCGTTCGGTGGTGTTACCCTGAGGACGCACCCCGGCGACGAACGCCGACCATCCCCCCTGGTCGAGCCAGCCGTCACCGTGCACCAACCACCATGTGAGCGCAACGCTCCCGTTGCGTCCTGCTGCGCTACCCGCCAGCACACATGGCCCTCCATCGATCAGGTTCTGACCTGACGCAGACCCCGGTTCCGCAATCTGGCGGACCGAATACGAGGGGGAAGGATCCTTCGTGACAGACACCACCGAGCTCGTCGCAATGCCTGAGGGCAGCGGCGGGACCACTCGTCGTACGGGCGGTCTGAGCACCATGCGCCTGGCCGAGCTCCAGGGGCTCGCCACGAGCCTGGGCATCACCGGGACGGCGAAGATGCGCAAGGGCGACCTGCTCACCGCCATCCGTGCGCGCCAGGCCGGCGGCTCCGCCCCGGCCGCCGAGACCCCGGCGAAGGCCGACGCCCCGGCCAACGGCCAGCGCCCCGCCCGCGCCTCCCGCCGGGCCGAGCGGCCCGCGGGCGGCCCCGAGGCCCCTGCGGTCGAGCAGCCGCGCCAGCACGACGGTGGCGAGCGCGCCGCCGACCGTGGCAACGACGGCCGCCCCGAGCGCACCGAGCGTCACGACACCCGTGGCGAGCGCAACGACAGCGCCGACCGCACCGAGCGCACCGACACCCGGGGCGACCGGGCCGAGCGGGGCAACGACGGTCGTGGCGAGCGCACCGACCGCGGCAACGACACCCGTGGCGAGCGCACCGACCGCGCCAACGACACCCGTGGCCAGCGCACCGACCGCGCTGACCGCAACGACAACCGCGACGAGCACACCGACCGCACGGACCGCGGGGAGCGCACCGACCGCGGCGGCGAGGGCCGCACCAACGACGGTCGTCGCAGTGGCGGCAACGACTTCGACGACGACGAGCGCGGCGGGCGTCGCCGGGGTCGTCAGCGCTACCGCGACCGCAAGCGTCGCGGCGGCGGCCGCGAGAACGACTTCCAGGACAGCCCCGAGACCCTGACCGACGAGGACGTGCTCGTCCCGGTCGCCGGCATCCTCGACGTCCTCGACAACTACGCGTTCGTGCGCACCAGCGGCTACCTGCCCGGCCCGAACGACGTCTACGTCCCGCTGGGCATGGTCAAGAAGAACGGCCTGCGCAAGGGTGACGCCGTCACCGGTGCCGTCAAGGCGCTGCGCGAGGGCGAGCAGCCCGGCAACTCGCGGCAGAAGTTCAACGCGCTGGTCCGCCTCGACACGGTCAACGGGATGACCCCCGAGCAGGCGCGTGCCCGCGTCGAGTTCGGCAAGCTCACCCCGCTGTACCCCCAGGAGCGCCTGCGCCTGGAGACCGAGCCCAACGTGCTGACCACGCGGCTCATCGACCTCGTCGCGCCGATCGGCAAGGGCCAGCGCGGCCTCATCGTCAGCCCGCCCAAGGCCGGCAAGACGATGGTGCTGCAGGCCATCGCCAACGCGATCACGACCAACAACCCCGAGGCGCACCTCATGATCGTCCTGGTGGACGAGCGCCCCGAGGAGGTCACCGACATGCAGCGCACGGTCAAGGGTGAGGTCATCGCCTCCACCTTCGACCGTCCCGCCGAGGACCACACCACGGTCGCCGAGCTGGCGATCGAGCGCGCCAAGCGCCT
>DASSPC010000283.1:0-2563 GCA_035699865.1 Oryzihumus sp.
CGCACGAGGCCGACATCACCGCGGTGCACGTGCGGCTCACGCCGGACGCCGAGCCGGTGTTCGTCGACGCGGTCGTGGAGTCGGTCACCGACACCGAGACCTGGTGGAGCGCCGAGGTCGTCTGCCACAACCCGGTGACCAACTACCGGTTCATCCTCGAGGGAGGACCCTCGGGCTACGCCTGGCTCAACGGCACCGGCGTCCACCTGCGCGACGTCCCCGACGCCGCCGACTTCCGCATCGTCACGTATGCCGCGCCGCCCGCCTGGGCGGGCGAGGCCGTGGTCTACCAGGTCTTCCCGGACCGGTTCGCCCGGTCGGCGGCCGCGGACGAGCGGCCCACGCCGGAGTGGGCCGTCCCCGCGGAGTGGGACGAGCCGGTCAACCTCGGCCACGACGTCATCGCCTGGCAGCTCTTCGGTGGCGACCTCGACGGCGTCGTCGAGCGGCTGGACCACCTCGAGAAGCTCGGCGTCAACACGGTCTACCTCACGCCGTTCTTCCCGGCCCGCTCCAACCACCGCTACGACGCCTCGACCTTCGCGGCGGTCGACCCGGTGCTCGGCGGTGACGAGGCGCTGGCCCGTCTCACCGAGGCCGCGCACGCCCGCGGCATGCGGGTCCTGGGCGACTTCACCACCAACCACACCGGTGCGGCGCACGAGTGGTTCGCCAAGGCGCAGGCCGACGAGACCAGCGACGAGCGGGGCTTCTACCTCTGGGACGAGGACGGCGACTACGTCGCGTGGCTGGGCGTGAAGAGCCTGCCCAAGCTCAACTACGACAGCGCCGAGCTGCGCCGCCGGGTCTTCGACGACGCCGACGGCGTGGTGCGCAGGTGGATCAGCGGCGAGCACGGCCTGGACGGCTGGCGCGTCGACGTGGCGAACATGACCGGCCGCTACCGCGACCAGGACCACAACCAGGACATCGCCCGGCACATGCGCGCCGCGATGGCGGAGGCGCGTCCGGACGCCCTGCTGGTCGGTGAGCACTGCCACGACTTCACCCGCGACGCGGTCGGCGACGGCTGGCACGGGGTCATGAACTACGCCGGCTTCACCCGCCCCGTCTGGACGTGGCTGCGCGACAAGGGCTACGCGCCGAAGTTCCTCGGCTCCCCGCTGATGGTGCCCCGGCTCGGCGGCGTCTCGGTGATGGAGACGATGCGCGAGTTCACCGCGCTGGTGCCGTTCCGCACCGTGCAGCACAGCTTCAACCTCGTCGGCTCGCACGACACCACCCGGGTGCGGACCCTCGTGGGTGAGGACGCCCGCCAGGTCGACGCCGCGGCCGGGCTGCTGTTCACCATGCCCGGCATCCCGATGATGACCTACGGCGATGAGATCGGGATGCGCGGCGACTTCGGCGAGGACGGCCGCCGCCCGATGCCATGGGACGAAAGTCGCTGGGACCACCGGCTGCTGGACGTCTACCGTGGCCTGATCGCGGCGCGGACCTCCTCCGTCGCCCTGCGCGAGGGCGGCCTGCGATGGGTCCACGCCTCGGACGACGCGCTGGTCTACCTGCGCCAGACCGCGGCGGAGACTGCCTTGGTGCACGTCGCGCGCGCCGCGCACGCACCGGTCACGGTGTCCACCACGCACCTGGGTGGCATCGAGGGTGCGCGCACGGCATACGGTCGGGACCTCGCCCTGGGCGAGGGCAGCATGGAGCTCGTCGCGGACGGGCCCGAGGTGAGCATCTGGGTCTGGCCGAACCCCTGATGGGGCGAGACCATGAGCGCGAAGGACGAACCATGAGGGCACGACTGGCGGACATCGCCGAGCAGGCAGACGTCAGCGAGGCGACGGTCAGCCGTGTCCTCAACGGCAAGCCGGGGGTCGCGGAGTCGACCCGTCAGGCCGTCCTGACCGCGCTGGACCTGCTCGGCTACGACCGGCCCAGCCGGCTGCGCCGCAAGAGCGCCGGGCTGGTCGGGCTGGTCATGCCCGAGCTGACGAACCCGATCTTCCCCGCGTTCGCGCAGATCATCGAGACGGCGCTGGCGCGGCACGGCTACACACCGGTGCTGTGCACGCAGACCCCCGGCGGGGTGCACGAGGACGACTACGTCCAGATGCTGCTCGACCGCGGCGTCGCCGGGATCATCTACGTCAGCGGCCTGCACGCCGACTCCTCCACCGACCCCCAGCGCTACGTCAAGCTGCGCGAGCGAGGGCTGCCGATCGTGCTGGTCAACGGGTTCCTCGAAGGCATCGACGCGCCGTTCATCTCCAACGACGACGTCGCCTCGATGGAGCTGGCCCTGACCCACCTGGTCCACCTGGGCCACACCCGGATCGGGCTGGCGGTGGGACCGGACCGGTTCGTGCCGGTCATCCGCAAGATCGCCGGCTTCCGCAACTCGATGGCCACCTTGCTGGGCCGCGAGGACGTCGAGGACCTCCTCGAGCGCACCATGTTCACCGTCGAGGGCGGCGCCGCCGCCGCGAACCGGCTTCTCGACAAGGGCGCCACCGCGATCGTCTGCGGCTCGGACCTGATGGCCCTCGGCGCGATCAGGGCGGCTCGCCAGCGGGGTCTGGACGTGCCCAGGGAC
>DASSPC010000284.1:0-35247 GCA_035699865.1 Oryzihumus sp.
GGCCCGCCGCCACCGAGCGGCAGCTTCACCCGGGTGGCGTCGTCCCTGGCCAAGGGGCAGCTGACCTACCGGCCGACCGCGCGGACGCGGCGGGGCTGGGACGCCGCCGACGCGGAGGTGCGGGCCGTCGTCGAGCAGGACGGCCTCGCCCGGTGGCAGCCGTGGACCTCCGACGCCGGCGCCCTCTCCGCGCACCCCCTCGGCTCGTGCCGGCTCGGTGACGACCCGCTGAGCTCGGCGCTGCGCGGCAACCACGAGCTGCGCGGCCACCCCGGCCTGTTCGTCACCGACGGGTCCGCGGTGCCGACCTCGCTGTGTGTCAACCCGTCGCTGACCATCGCCGCGCTCGCCGAGCGGGCCACCCCGGGCATCGTGGCCAGCGCGGCCCGGGCGGGGGCGACGGTGCGCTACGGCGCGCCGGCCCCGGGCGGGGAGACCGCCGGGCGCCGCGCGGTGCTGCCCCTGCTGCGCCCGTGACCGACCTGTATGCCGCGCGGTGGCGGGGCCAGCCCGGGCGCCTCGAGGTCTGGTACGCCACGCTCACCGACCCGGCGACCGGTTTGGGGCTGTGGCTGCACCACGAGATGGTCGCCGGTCGCGACGGGTCGGTGCGTTGGCATGGCTGGGCCGCTGCCTTCCCCGCCGGGGAAACGCCGGTGCTCGCGCGGTTCGGCCGGGCGCCTCGCAACGACACCTCCGGCGGCCGGCTCGTCGGGCTGCCGGGGGTGTGCGCCGCGCCGGACCGGCTCGCCGGGCAGGCGGGGGAGCTGCAGTGGGACCTGCGGGTGGGGGAGGGCGGCCCGCCGCTGTTCACCTTCCCCCGCTGGGCGTGGGAGCGCGAGCTCCTGCCCGCGGCGCAGGTCGTGCCGGCCCCGACCGCCACCTTCACGGGCACCGTCCGCGTGGGCGGGCGGGAGGTCACGGTCGCCGGGGCGCCCGGCGCGGTGGCCCGGATCTACGGCCACGGCAACGCCGAGCGGTGGGGGTGGCTGCACGCCGACCTCGGGGACCAGGACGTGCTCGAGGTGGTGGCCGCGGTGTCCACCCGTCCGGGGCTGCGCTCGCTCAAGGCGCTGCCGCTGCTGCAGCTGCGCGTGGCCGGACACACCTGGCCGCGCCGCCCGCTGCTGGCCGCGCCGCTGCTGACCGCCGACCTGCGCCTCCCGCACTGGTCGGTGTCCGGGACGCTCGGCCGTCGTCGGGTGCGGGTGGCCGTCGAGCAGGACCCGGCGGAGTCGGTGACGGTGCAGTACGACGACCCCTCCGGCGTGGGCCCGGTGTGCACCAACAGCGAGCGCGCCACGGCGGACGTGCTGCTGGAGCGCTGGTCCGGCCGCTGGTCGGTGGAGCGGCACTGGCACCTGGACCGGCGGGTCCATGCGGAGCTGGGCCGGCGGCAGGTCTGATCGCAGGCGCCGAGCGGTCGCTCGGCGCCTGCGCCGGCCGGTTCAGGCGCCGAGCGCCAGCCAGGTCCGGCTGTCGACCACTCCGGTGGCCGGCAGGTGGTGGGCGCGCTGAGCGGCGACGACCGCTGCCCGCGTGATCGGGCCGAAGACGCCGTCGGCGTTGAGCCGCAGCGCTCTCTGCAGGGCGGCGACGGCCGGCCCGCGGGACCCGACCCGCAGGACGGTGCCGATGAAGGGGTGCAGCGGGGACGGCGTGGTGGCCTTCACCAGTGCCGACCACGTGGCGGCGTCGACGACGGGGGTGGCCGGCAGGTGGTGGGCCTTCTTCCAGGCCACCAGGGCGGCCCCGGTCGCCGGGCCGAAGTCGCCGTCGGCCGTGGTGTGCACCACCTTCTGCACCGCCGCGACGGCCGGCCCGCGGGAGCCCACCCGCAGCACCGTGTGGACCCACGGCAGCAGCGGGCTGACGTTCGGCGCCGGCTTGGGGGCCGGGGTGGGAGCCGGCCTGGGAGCCGGCTTCGGCGCTGGCTTGGGGGCGGGGGTGGGAGCCGGTTTCGGAGCCGGCGCAGGCACGGGCTGGGGGCTGGGCTTGGGGACCGGCGCAGGGGTCGGCTTCGGTGTGGGCACCGGAGCCGGCACCGGCTTGGGAGCCGGGACCGGTGCGCCGACCGCAGCCAGGAGCGCCTTCCACGTCGCGAGGTCGACCACCCCCGTGCCGGGGACCCGCCGGGCGGTCTGCCACGCGACCAGCGCGGCCTGGGTGTGCGGGCCGAAGTCGCCGTCGTTGTCGACCCTGAGGACCTGCTGCACCGCCTGGACCGCGGCCACCGGCTGGTTCGCGACGCCGCGGCCGAGCGGCGTGCCGTAGTGGGCCACGAGGGTCGTCTTGAGGGCGCCCGGCGTGAGCAGCGGGAACCGGCTCGGGGCGGGCACGCTCGTGGGCGCCGGCACCGGTGCGCCGTTGGCCAGCGCCGCCAGCTGGGCGGGGCCGCCGTTGAACATGCTCATGTCCAGCGGCGCGCTGAAGCCCGGGAACGACGCCTGGTTGGTGTACTGCCAGAACGTCCACGTGGTCCACCCGCCGAACGGCGCGGGCTGGGCGGCAGAGTAGCTGGCGGCCCACAGGGGGTAGCCGGTGAAGGCTTTCGACCCCGCCATGGAGGTGGACCAGAAGTAGGGCCCGGCGTAGATCATCGGCCGCCGCCCGGTGCGCTGCTGCACCTGGTCGAGCCACGTCTGGGTCCACAGGGCGAGCTGGGCCGGCTTGAGGCCGCCGTTCGCCTCCAGGTCGAGGACCGGGGGGAGGTCGCCCGGGTGGTTGAGCGGACCGACCGCGGCCACGAAGTAGGTCGCCTGCGCGGTGGCCGACGCGATGATCTGGGGGTTCGTGCTGCCCGACGGGCGGGCGAAGTGGTAGGCCCCGCGCATCATGCCGAGATGCGCGAGGGCGGCGAAGTCGCCCGCGAAGTACGGGTTCGTGTAGGGGCTGGTCGGGTTCGGTCCCTCGGTTGCCTTGACGAACGCGAAGGCCGCGCCGCCGGCGGCGTGGGCCTGGCCCCAGTCGAGGGTGTAGCCGGTGACGTGCTGGTAGCTCGACACGTCGGGGCCGTAGACGGAGGCGCCTGCCGGCCCGGTGGCCAGGACGAGCAGCGCCACCGCGCCGGTCAGCGCCTGGCGGGCACGGCGCGCCCGGGGGCTGAGCGTGTGACGAAAGTGACGCATGGTGCGGAGATTAGGCCAAAGACGCCCGTCGGCGTGGGCGTTCAGGGCAGAGTTGACCCGAATGGAGGAGGTCTCTTGCCAACCCACCGCACCGTCGCCGTCCGAGGGCTGCTCGCCCTGGCCGCCCTGACCGCGCTCACCGGCTGCGGCCCGGACGCGGTCCCGACCCGCGCGGCCGCGCCCACGGCGTCCACGTCCGTGCCGTCGTCAGCGGCGCCAGCGCCGTCTGGAGCCGGCGCGTCGCAGGGCAGCGCGCCTGAGGACAGCGCGTCGCAGGCCCCCGAGGCCACCACCACCGCCGCGGCACCCACCGCCGGTATGCCGTGCCGCGGGCAGGCGCTCGCCGGTCGCCTCGCCAGCTCAGACGGCGCTGCCGGCCACATCCACCTCGTGGTGGCGCTGCGCAACATCGGGGGCGTGGAGTGCACCCTCGACGGCTTCCCCGCGGTGGGTCTGGTGGCACAGGACGGGTCGGCGCTGCCCGTCCGGGCGACGCACGACGGTGACCTGGCCTTCCCCGCCAGGACGCCGTCCACGGTCGTGCTCGCGCCCGGGGAGGTGGCCTCCTTCGACCTCGGCTTCAGCCACGTTCCCGCGGGTGGGCAGACGTCCTGCCCGGCGGCTCAGTCGCTGGCCGTCACCACACCGGGGGACAGCCACCCCGTCGCGGTCCAGGCCGTCGCCGACCCCTGCGACGGTGGCCACCTGGCCGTGTCACCGCTCGTGGCCGGCGACCAGGGCAGCGTCGGCTGAGCTGACCAGGCCCCCCTGAGCTGACCAGGCCCGCGCGGCGGGGCGCTCAGGCCACTGGCAGGTCGCGGTGCCAGGACTGGGTGACGTACTTCGTGGCGAACCCGACCGCCTCGTACAGCGCGGTGGCCCCGGTGGGGCTGTCCGCGTCGACCTCGAGGCCAACCCGGTCACGGCCCCGGCGCGCCGCGTCGGCGATGACGGCGTGCAGCAGCGAGCGGGCCACGCCGCGGCCCCGCGCGGCGGCCAGCACCCCGAGGTACTCGACGTAGCTGCCGTCCGGCTCGCCGTCGGTGCCGGGGGAGACCGACCCGACGAGGGCGCCGACAGGTAGCGGCGTCATGCCGTCACGCTCGAGCTCGGCGATCCACCAGTGGTCCCAGCGGTGCCCGGGGTCCTCACGCAGCCGGGCAACGAACTCGTCGAAGGACTCCTGGTGGGAGTTGAAGTGGTCGGTGAACGAGGTCTCGAGGATGTCGTGGACCGTGCGCAGGTCCTCCTCGTCCGGCATCGCGTCGCCCTCGCGGGCCACGAGGCGCACGGTCACGCCCTCGCCCGGCGGCGGGAACGCGTCCTCGTTGCCCTCCTCCGGGGTCACCGGCCGGCTCATCTGCAACCACGAGCGCATCCGCAGGAAGCCGCGCCCGGTCAGCCACAGCTGCTGGCGCGGGTCGTCGGCGAAGGCGCCGCTGTCCATCTGGGTCATGTCGACGCCACGCTCCCGGCCGAGGTCGGCTGCCTGCTCGCGCGCCCACTCGAACAGGTATGCCGCGGCCTCGTCCGCGCGGGCGGCGTCGACGCCCGGGTCGACGACCACGGCGATGACGACGCGGGCGGCGGCCCGGTCGTGCACGGTGGCCCATCCCCGGGCCGCGCCCGAGCCGTCGCGGAGCAGCAGGTGCCGCCGAGTGGCGGCGCCGCGACCGCAGACGTCGGTCTCCACGGCCGTGCGTGAGGCCGACGGCCAGCCGCGAGCGGTGCGCTCGTGACGGCGCAGCAGGTCGAGCAGGTCGGTGACGTCGGAGGCGTCGGGGGTGGAGGACGTCCAGTCCTCCGGAAGGGCTGGGGCGGCGTCCATGGCGACCATTGTCCCGCACCGGTGCCGCGCCCTGACCGCACCCTGACCCGGGGCGGTGTGGCAGTGCTGTGCGGGGCCGCGCGTCCCGGTCCCGTCAGGCCTGCCGCGGCGCCCTGGAGGAGGGTCGGGCCCGCACCGTCAGCGCCGCGAGCGCCGAACCCGCCATCCACGTGGTGGCGTAGAGGAACGCCACCTGCGGCGACACGACCGCCCAGAGGACGCCTGCGACCGCGGTGGCGCCGAGATCACCCAGCGACTGGACCAGCCCGAGCACGCCGAACCCGTTGCTGCGCAAGGACTCTGGCAGTGCGCGCGCCACCAGGACGGACTCGGCGGTCTCCGCCAGGCCGATGCCGGTGCCGGCGACGAGGAAGCCCGCGCCGAGAAGCAGGACACCGTGTTGCTCCCGGGCAAAGGCCAGGTAGGCCAGGACGTAGAGGACCCCACCGGTGGCGAAGACCCATCGTGCGCCGCGACGGTCGATGAGGTGTCCGCCGACGACGGACGCCACCGCGGCCGCCGCGTTGTGCGCGGCGTAGAGCACGATCACCAGGCTGGTCGCGGCCGTGAGGCTGCGCCCGCCCGCGGCCGGGCCGTGCAGCAGGTCGGTGGCCCGCAGGATCAACAGGGTCGCCGCGAGGTGGCCGAACTCGAACAGGGTCGCCGGGACCAGCACGCGGGCCAGGCCCTGCCGCCGGAGCTCGGCCAGGTTGAACGACAGCCGTCGGCGCCCCTCCGCCGGGAGCACGGACCGGCGTGCGGCCCGCGCGGCCACCGTGATGCAAGCGGCCGCCAGCACCCCCGGGACGACCGCCAGCAGGATGGCGTGGCGCAGGCCGAGCACGGCGACCAGGGCCGCCGCGAGCAGCGGGCCGACGACCGCGCCCGCGTTGTCACCGGCGCGCTCCACCCCGAACGCCCGGCCGTAGGCGGCCCGGGGGACCAGTGAGGTCAGCAGCATGTCCCGTGCGGGCGACCGGATGCCGCGGGAGACCCAGGCCACGGCGCGGAGCAGGCCGACCTGCCAGACGGCCGTGGTCACCCCGATCGCGGCCGTCGCGACGGCGGTCCCGAGGTAGCCGCCCGAGGCCAGCCGGCCGCGCCGGCGCGGGTCGGCCGCCAGCGGGCCGCCGGCCAGCTTGCTCAGGCCGATGAGCGCGTCCGAGACACCTTCCACCGCGCCCAGGGCAGCCGGGCCGGCGTGCAGGGTCGAGGTGAGGAAGGTCGGCAGCACGCTGGTGGCCAGCTCGTGGCCCGCGTCGCTGAAGAACGAGGCGGCCCCGACGCCGGCGACTCCCCGGTTGAGCCAGGCGCCGTCGCCGTCGCGCTCCACCCCGCTCAGCCCCACAGCGACCTGCCGAGCCACACCCCGAGGAACGCGGCGGCGACGCCGACGACGATGCTCCCCACGACGTTGGCGACGGCGAACAGGCGGGCGTCGTCCTCGGCCAGGCGCAGCGTCTCGTAGGAGAACGTGGAGTAGGTGGTGAGGGCACCGCAGAAGCCGGTGCCCAGGCCGCTGCGCAGGGCCACCGGGGCGCCGGCACCCACCGCACCGCTGACCGCGCCCATGACCAGGCACCCCACGACGTTGACCGCGAAGGTCCCCCACGGGAAGACGCTGTCGTGCCGGCCCTGCACCCACCGGTCGGTGAGGAACCGTAGCGGCGCGCCGACCGCCGCGCCGGCCAGGACGAGGAGCACGGTCACGGGTGCTCCTCCTCCGGTGCGACGCGCTGCTCCGGCTCGCGACCGGCATACCGGACGACCTCGCACTCCTCGAGGGTCACCAGGCCTTCGTCGACCAGCTCCTCGAGCTCGGGCAGGAACGCCCGGACCCGGTCCGCGGTGTCGACGATGACCACCACCACGGGCAGGTCCTCGCTGAGGCTGAGCAGCCGCGTGGTGTGGATCCGGCTGGACGCGCCGAAGCCCTCGATGCCGCGCAGCACCGTCGCGCCGGCCAGGCCGGCCCGGTGCGCCCGGTGGACGACCTCGGTGTAGAGCGGCCTGTGGTGCCACCGGTCGGACTCGCCGACCATGACGGTCAACCGCAGGGCCGGTCCATGGAGCCTCATCGGGCTCTCCTCTCGACGAGCGCCCGGGTGCCGACCGCGGCCACCCATACCGCGGCCAGGGCGGCGACGACGGTGGCGACCAGGTAGGCCAGGGCGAGGAGCGCGCGGCCGCCGGTGGCGAGCCGCTGGATGTCGACCGCGTAGGTCGAGAAGGTCGTGAAGCCGCCGAGGAGGCCCGTGCCGACGAACGGCCGCAGCAGGCGCCGGCCGGTCCACACGTCGGTGACCAGCACCATGAGCACCCCGATCAGGGCGCACCCGACGACGTTGACGGCCAACGTCGTCCACGGGAAGGCCGCCCCGCCGGTGCCCCAGGCGCGCCCGGCGAGGAACCGAGCCAGCGCGCCCAGCGCGCCGCCGACGGCGATGGTGCCCAGCAGCGTGGCCTCGTCGCGCAGGTGACCCGGGCGGGGGGAGGGCCGGCGGGGCGAGGGCCGGCGAGGCGGACGGGCGGGGCGGTCGTCGACGTCGGGGTCGACGGGCTCGCGGGCGGACAGCCGGGGACGGGATGGCACGGGACGATCCTCCTACCTGGACGGGGGTGGGTGCGCGCGGGCACCACGGTGTGCAGGTAGGGACTGTTGGCCTCCGGCGGACCGGCGACGGTTCGGGTCCGGCGAGCCCCACCGCCGGTCATGGTGCGCCGAGTTTAGCGAGCCTCCCGCCGAAGGCGTAGGGGCGGATGAGGCGGTTACGACGACAGGACGAGGGGCGGGGCGGGCGCCTGCGGCGTAATGGTGAGCACGGGCCACGGGGGCCACGGGGGTCGGGTGGAAGGGGAGGGCGATGGTCGCGAGAGTGCGGCGAAGCGTCGTGAGGGTGGTGACGGTGGCCGCGGTCGGCCTGACCGGGGGGCTGGTGGCGCTGCCGCCAGCCGATGCAGCGGTCACCGCCGCACCCGCGCGGACGTGGGGGATCGGCCCGGCCACGACCACGAGCGCCTCGCAAGGGGTGCCCCGGGTGCTGGCGATCCAGCCGGTGGGCGACCGCATCTTCGTGGCGGGGACGTTCAGCAGCATCATCGACCCCTCGGGACGCAGCTACCCGGCCCAGAACCTCGCGGTGTTCTCGGCCACCACGGGCGCGGCGGACCTGGGCTTCGCCGGCGGCACCAACAACACGGTCACGTCGCTGGCCACCGACGGTGGCTCGACGCTCTACCTCGGCGGTACCTTCGGGACGGTCAACGGACAGACCCGCAAGGGCCTGGCCGCGCTCGACACCACCACCGGCGCCCTGCGGCCGTGGAACCCGTCGGTGGCCGGCACCGGCCAGGTGGACGCCGTCGCCTGGAGCGGCGGGTCGGTCTACGCCGGCGGCAACTTCACCAGCGTCTCCGGCGGCGGTGGCACCTCGCCGGCCTACGTGGCGAAGGTGGACGCCTCCACCGGCGCCGTGGACCCCTCCTGGACGCCCGCGCCCGACGGCCGGGTCCGCGCGCTCAACGTCGCCGCCGGCGGGAGCGCCCGGCTCTTCCTCGGCGGGGACTTCGCCTCCGTGTCGGCGAAGGCCTCGACGAACAAGGTGGCCGCGGTCGCGCTGACCGGCACGGGCGCGGTGGACACGGGCTTCAAGGCCGCGGCGACCAACGCGGGCTCCTTCGCCCCGGTCTACGACCTCACCTCGGACGGGGCGCGGGTCTACACGGCCACCGCCGGCTCCGGCGGGGCGTGCGCGGCGCTGAACGTCACCTCGGGCGCGCTGGTCTGGAGCGACCACAGCAACGGCAACATGCAGTCGGTCCGCCTCACCGGCGGGCAGCTGTACTGCGCGGGGCACTTCAGCGGGACGGGCTCGTTCCTGGGCCAGACGCGGTACAAGCTCGCCGCGGTCGACCCCGCCACGGGGGCGCTGTCATCCTTCGCCCCCAACATCAACAGCTCGCAGGGGCCGTGGGCGCTGGCCACGGATGCCACCCACCTCTACGTGGGCGGGGACTTCAGCAAGATCGCCGGCGTCGCGCAGCCGCACTTCGCCGTGTTCCTCGACAGCTCCCTGGTGGGCGCCCCGCTGCCGCCGACCGGCCTCGTGGCCGGCCCCGGCGACAACCAGGTGCGTCTCTCGTGGTCGGCACCGTCCAGCGACCGCGGCTCGGCGCTGAAGAAGTACAAGGTCTACCGCGCCACCACGCCCGGGGGTGAGCGCCTCGCCGGGACCCCCCTGGCGACGCTGTCCAACAGCACGCTGACCTTCACCGACACCACGGCGACCAACGGCAGCACGTACTACTACGTCGTCGTGGCCACCAACGGTGTCGGGGCGAGCGACCCCTCGGCGGAGGCGTCGGCGACGCCGACCGGCAGCGCCACCGCGACTGTGCCCGGGGCGCCGACCTCGGTGGCTGCCAGTAACCCGGCCGGGCTGATCCACCTGCAGTGGAACCCGCCGGTGAGCGACGGAGGGGCGACGGTCACGGCATACCGGGTCTTCCGCGGCACCGCCAAGGGTGGGGAGGACCTGGCCAACCCCGTCGCCACGGTGACGACGACGTCGTACGACGACCAGGTCGGCCTCACCGCAGGGACGACCTACTACTACGTGGTCAAGGCGGTGAACTCCGTCGGCGCGGGCCCGGCCTCGGCCGAGGTCTATGCAACCCTCACGGCCGGCAAGCCCGGCCCCGCCGTCCTCAGCGGCCGGCTCGTGACCGGTCCCGCGGTGGCCCTGACGTGGACCATCCCCTCCGACGGCGGCTCGCCCATCACGAAGTACGTGGTGCTGCGGGACGGCGTGCGGCTGGTGACCCTGACCGCCACGTCCAGCGGGCCGACCTCGTACACCGACAACAAGCCACCGAGCGGCACGTACGTCTACCAGGTCAAGGCGGTCAACGCGGTCGGCAGCGGGCAGCTGTCCAACAAGGTGACCGTCTCCGTGCCCTGACCGGACCAGATGTGCCGAGGTCCCAGCCATGGCCAGGGAGGCCCGGCGTGGGGCGGGGTTGCGGCCGCGTGAGGCGCAGGGCATCCTCGGACCCGACCAGGGGGGCCCCGGTCCAGGAAGGTGTTCGCGTGGTGCATGACGTCGGTCCCTCTGACGACGGTCGCAGGACCGCGGGCGGTGACTACACCCAGCGTCTCCTCGACCTCGAGGGGCAGACGTGGAAGAGGTGGCTCAACGTCCAGGCCCCCTACCGATGGAACCTCAAGCGGCTCCAGCTGGGCCGCACCCTTGACGTCGGGTGCGGCATCGGCCGCAACCTGAACAACCTCGACGGCAACGGCGTGGGAGTCGATCACAACCCGGAGTCGGTCATGGCCGCTCGCCGGCGGGGACTCACGGCGTACACCACCGAGGAGTTCCCGAGCAGCCCGGATGGGGTGCCGGCAGGCTTCGACACGTTGCTGATGTCGCACGTGCTCGAGCACGTTGACCCCAGGGTCGCCGAGGACATCCTGCGCGCGTACCTGCCGTTCGTCCGGCCGGGTGGGCACGTGCTGCTGATCACCCCGCAGGAGGTGGGCTACCGCAGCGACTCCACGCACGTGAGGTTCGTCGACGGCGAGAGCCTCGCGGCCTATGCCCGTTCCGGGGGCCTCACCGTGGAGAAGTCCTACTCCTTCCCGCTGCCCCGGCCCGCCGGGAAGCTCTTCCGCTACAACGAGTTCGTGCTGCTCGCGCGCGTTCCCGCCTGAGGACCGCGGGAGCGGCCGTCTCGGGCTTGGCAGCATGGGGGCATGCGCACCGAGACCAGGACCTACCGCACCGGGCGGGACGACGTCGTCCTCGACATCACCGACGACTGTGCCCGCTTTGCCGCGGACCTCGGCGACGGACTGCTCCACGTGTTCGTCCCGCACGCCACCGCGGGCCTGGCGATCCTCGAGGTGGGCGTGGGCAGCGACGAGGACCTGCTCGCCACGCTGCGCGATCTGCTGCCGGCCGACGACCGGTGGCGCCACCGCCACGGCAGCCACGGGCACGGGCGCTCCCACGTCCTGCCCGCCCTCGTCCCGCCCTACGCCACCGTGCCGGTCCTGGGCGGGCGGCTGGCGCTGGGCACCTGGCAGAGCATCTGCCTGGTCGACCTCAACGTCGACAACCAGGAGCGGCAGGTGCGCCTGAGCTTCCTGCCCGGCTGAGCCTGCCCGGCTAGCCCGCCCGGCTCAGTCAGTCTCGCTGAGGACGTCGTGCCGCCGGCGCTCGCTGGATTGTGGGGGCGCCCTCGGGCTCGGCAATCGACTCGACGCGGGGCGCGGCGGTGAGGGGATCTGGCGGTGCCGCGGCGACCACGACGGCATAGCCATCGGGGTCCAGGAAGACCCGGCCCCACCTGTTCCAGTACGGGTTGGCCGCCGGCACCGTAGGCACACCGGCCGCCTCCAGCTCCGCCGCCGTCTGCCGGACGTCGTCCAGCGTCGGCAGGTAGAGCACCAGGAGGTCCTCGTCCGTGCCGGGGCGAGGTCTCGCGGGTCCGGCGGTGAGCTCGAGCTCGCCGCCTCCGGGTAGCGCGAAGAAGACCCCGTCATAGCCGTCGTGGCCGGCGAAGCCGCCCCGGAGCTCCAGCCCGAGCAGGTCGCGATAGAACGCCGCGGACCGGTCGAGGTCGCCGGTCGGGTGTGCCACCCGCGCCGCAACCCACGGCCGTGCTGCGGGACCCGCGGTCACGTCGCTCATGGTGACACAGGCGAGGACCGCCGGCACCGGCACGGCTGGCTCCGCACCGAGGGACCATCGCCCTCCCGGCGGGGGTGGCCGTTGGGCACGCTGAACCCGGGGAGGGGTGCGAGACCGCAGCACCGGACAGTGCGGGCACACCGGGGAGGCACGGTGGACCAGAGAATGAGGACCACGGTCCTCGAGGTGGGCGGGCTGAGGTGGGCGTCCTCGGACGCCGTGGTGGAGAAGGTCCTGTCCCGGCGGCCGGGAGTGCTTGCGGTCGACGCCAACGCGGTGGCCCAGACCGCCACGGTCACCTACGACCCGGCCCGCACGACCGTGGCCGAGCTCGCCGGCTGGATCCGTGACTGCGGCTACCACTGCGCGGGGAGGGCGGTGCCCGCCCACGTGTGTGACCCGCTCGTCGAGCCGGGGGTCGCCGCAGCGAGGGCCTCGTCCAGGGCGGCAGAGGAGCCAGCACCGGCAGTCGAGGCACCGGTTGCCGAGCCCGCTGCGCACGCACGGCACGGGGCGGACATGTCGATGGCGGAGATGGTCGCCGACATGCGCCACCGCTTCCTGGTCGCGGCTGTGCTCTCGGTGCCGGTGCTGCTGTGGTCACCGATCGGCCGGGAGGTGCTCGGCTTCTCCGTGCCGGCGCCGTTCGGGATGCGTGACGACGTGTTTTCGCTCCTGCTGTCCCTGCCGGTGGTGTTCTACTCGGCCTGGATCTTCTTCGCCGGCGCGTGGCAGGCGCTGAAGGCCCGCACCCTGGACATGATGGTGCTCGTCGCGGTCGCCGTCGGTGCCGGTTGGCTGTACAGCGTGGCGGTGACCCTCACCGGCGGCGGCGACGTGTTCTACGAGGCGGCCACCGTGCTGACCGCGTTCGTGCTGCTGGGGCACTGGTTCGAGATGCGCGCCCGCGGCGGGGCCAACGACGCGATCCGCACCCTGCTCCAGCTGGCCCCGCCCAAAGCCCTGGTGCTCCACGACGGTGACCCAGTGGAGGTGCCCACCGACCAGGTGGCGGTGGGGGACCTGCTGTTGGTGCGTCCCGGCGGCAAGGTGCCCGTGGACGGTGTCGTGGAGGACGGACAGTCCGAGGTGGACGAGTCCATGGTGACCGGGGAGAGCCTGCCGGTCGCCAAGGCGGTCGGGTCGGCGGTCATCGGCGCTTCGGTCAACACGACCGGCACCCTGAGGGTGCGCGCCACCAAGGTCGGCGCTGACACCGCGCTGGCGCAGATCGTGGCCCTGGTGCAGGAGGCGCAGAACTCCAAGGCACCCGGGCAGCGACTGGCCGACCGGGCGGCGTTCTGGCTGGTGCTGGTCGCTCTGGTCGGCGGCACCGCCACGTTCCTGGCCTGGCTGGCCTCCGGGGCGAGCCCGGAGACGGCCCTGCTGTTCGCCATCACCGTGGTGGTCATCACCTGCCCGGACGCCCTCGGCCTGGCCACGCCGACCGCGATCATGGTCGGCTCCGGCCTGGGCGCCCAGCGGGGCGTGCTGTTCAAGAACGCCACCGCGCTGGAGACCTCCGCCCGCATCGACACGGTGGTGATGGACAAGACCGGCACCCTGACCAAAGGACAGCCCGAGGTGACCGACCTGGTCACCGACGGCATGACGGAGCAGGAGCTGCTGGCGCTCGTCGCCGCGGTCGAGCGGGAGTCCGAGCACCCCCTCGCGGCGGCCGTCGTCGCCCACGCCGACCAGCTGGCCACCCCGGTCCTGAGGGCCACCGACTTCCGCAACGTGCCCGGCCACGGCGCCGTCGCCGTCGTGGATGGGCGACGCGTGGCGGTGGGCAACCGGGCCTTGATGACCGAGGAGAGCGTCGAGGCCACCGGGCTGCTCGACCGGCGGAACGAGCTGGCATCAGCGGGGCGCACCGCGGTGATGGTGGCCGTGGACGGGCGCGCCACCGGTGTCATCGCCCTGGCCGACGCGGCCCGGGAGACCGCTGCGGCCGCGGTGGCGGCGCTGCACGATGCCGGTGTGCGGGTGGTCATGCTCACGGGGGACAACGAGGCCACCGCCCGCCGGATCGCGGGGCAGTTGGGGATCGAGACCGTCATCGCCGAGGTGCTGCCCGGGGACAAGTCCGCCAAGGTGGCCGAGCTGCAGCAGGCCGGCAGGCGCGTGGCCATGGTGGGGGACGGCGTCAACGACGCCCCGGCCCTGGCCCAGGCCGACCTCGGCATCGCCATCGGGGCCGGCACCGACGTGGCCATCGAGACCGCCGACGTGGTGCTGATGCGCTCGGACCCCCTGGACGTGCCGATCGCCCTGAAGATCGGGCGGGGCACGCTGCGCAAGATGCGGCAGAACCTGGGCTGGGCGGTCGGTTACAACGCCATCGCGCTGCCGATCGCCGCCGGGGTGTTCGAGCCGGCGTTCGGCCTGGTCCTGCGACCGGAGATCGCTGCCCTGTCCATGTCCGGATCCAGCTTCCTGGTCGCGGTCAACGCGCTGCTGCTCAAACGGTTGTCGCTGCCCGCCCCGCCGCCGGCGTCGGAGCCTGCCCCATCCCCGGCCCAGGTGCCCGCGGCGCCGGCCTGAGGCCACCCACGCCTCCCGGTCGGTGCCTGCGGGTCAGCGCACGGTGAATCCCTGGTGCATGCCGCCGCCGGAGCCCCCACCCGAGTTCGGTCAGACGTGGTGCTCTCGTCCTTGATGGGTGTGCGGGTCGGCGTGGATCACGGCACTCCCCAGGCGGGGCAGGGCCTGGGTCAGGTGGCGTTCGGCGTCGACCGTCAGGGCGTGGGCCTGGCCGAGGGTCAGCTCCCGGTCGAGGACCACGTCGGCGTCGGCGTGCAGCTCGTGCCCGATCCAGCGCAGCCGCAGCTGACCGACGTCCAGCACGCCGGGTACGGACTGGAGCACCTCCTCGGCGCTGGCCACGAGCTGCGGGTCCACGGCGTCCATCAGTCGGCGGTAGACCTCCCGGGCGGCGTCGCGCAGTACGAGGGCGATGGCGATGGTGATGGCCAGTCCGATGATCGGGTCGGCCAGCTGCCACCCGACGGCGAGGCCCCCGGCTCCGAGCACGACGGCCAGGGAGGTGAAGCCGTCGGTGCGCGCGTGCAGGCCGTCGGCGACCAGGGCCGCCGAGCCGATGCGCCGTCCCACGCGGATGCGGTAGCGCGCCACGAGCTCGTTGCCGAGGAAGCCGATGAACCCGGCCGCGGCGACGGCCCACAGGTGGGTCACCGGCTGGGGGTGAGTCAGCCGCCGGATGGCTTCGTAGCCGGCGAGCAGGGAGGACAACGCGATGAGGGCCACGATGACGATGCCGGCGAGGTCCTCGGCCCGCCCGTACCCGTAGGTGTAGCGCCGGGTGGCGGCCCGGCGTCCCACGGTGAAGGCGATGCCGAGCGGCACCGCGGTCAGGGCGTCGACGGCGTTGTGCAGGGTGTCCCCCAGGAGCGCGACGCTGCCGGAGGTGACAACCACGACGGCCTGGAGGGCGGCGGTCACGCCCAGCGCGGCCAGAGAGACCCAGATGACGCGCATGCCGTCACGGGACGTCTCCATGGCCGCGTCGGTCCGCTCGAGGCCCTCGTGGGAGTGGGGCCTGACCAGGTCCTCCAGGGCGTGGACCACGGCCCGCCACCCACGCTGCGGGTGGTCGTGGTGGTGGTCCTCGTGGTGGTGGCCGGTGGGGCCATGCTCAGACATGACGACCATGCTAACTTCGCATGCGTGCAGATAGTCACCTGCGTAGCATGAAGGCATGCACCAGGACCTGCCCGACCTGACCATCCCCAGCGACGAGCAGGCGCATCTCGCAGCCGAGGGCTTCCGGATGCTTGCCGACCCCACGCGCATCAAGATCCTGTGGGCGCTGCTGCAGGGCGAATCCAATGTCAGCTGCCTGGCCGAGCTGGTCAACGCCACCCCCACCGCAGTCAGCCAGCACCTGGCCAAGCTGCGGCTCGCCCAACTGGTCCGAGGGCGCCGCGAAGGCAACTTCATCTACTACTCCGCGGCGGATGAGCACGTTCGAGCGCTGCTCGAGCAGGCGCTCTTCCACGCCGAGCACACCGATGGCGAAGCGGATGGCCGGCCCGGACGTCGGCATACGCACGGGGCGTCTTCGTAGCACCCCTGCCGGCACGGCCGAGAGGCACGACGATGGGACAGGCTCAGTGCGCCCTTCGACCGGCCGGGCCACCCGTCACCAGGAGAACGACGGCGATGACGGCGCCTGCCACCCCCGAGATCAGCAGTGGCGCGCGGCCGTCGGCGCCCCAGAGCAGCCCCGCCCACAGGCCGGCGCCGAGGACGGCCAGTCCGGTCAGCCCCTGGAAGATCCCCTGCGCGCTGCTCTGGTGGGCTGCCGGGGCGAGGCTGGAGACCCACGCCTTGCCCACGCCATCGGTGCAGGCGGTGAACACCCCGTAGAGGCCGAGCACCAGCCACGCGACCCGGTGGTCGTGGGTCAGACCCAGACCCAGGTATCCCACGGCGAAGAAGACCAGCCCGACGCCGAACACCCGGGGCCGCGAGAGCCGGTCGGAGAGCAGGCCGGCCGGGTAGCTGGCCGCGGCATACACGAGGTTGTAGCCCACATAGGCGAGGAAGAGGCCGACCACCGAGAACCCGATGTCGTGCAGGCGCAACAACAGCAGCGCGTCGGGGAAGTTCACCAGGCTGAACACCCCGATGACGCCGAGGACCTCCCAGTACCGGCGGGGCAGCTCCCGGCCCCCGGTGAGCAGCGGCTGTCGGACCCGTCGTGGTCCCTGCCGGCGTCGCTCCCGGACCGCGCCGACGAGCAGCACGCTCGCGACCGCGGGCAACACCGCGACGAACAGCAGCGGTCGTATCTGGTGGCCGAGCAGCTCGTACAGCCCGAGCCCGACCAGGGGGCCGATGACGGCTCCGAGGGTGTCGGCCGTGCGGTGGAGCCCGAAGGCGCGCCCCAACGCCGCGGTCGGCACCCCCTCGGCGAGCAAGGCGTCACGGGGAGCGCCCCGCACGCCCTTGCCGAGACGGTCCAGCACCCGGCCGCACAGCACCACCGGCCACGTGAACGCCAGCGCGATGACGAGCTTGCCCACCGCGGCGAGGCCGTAGCCGGCACCGATCAGGGGGCGCTTGTGGAACCGGTCGCCAAGGAACCCGCTGGCGAGCTTGGTCAGGCTGGCCGCCCCCTCCGCGAGGCCCTCGGTGACCCCCACGACCGCCGGCGGCGCCCCGAGGGTGACGGTGAGGAAGATCGGCAGGATCGGGTAGAGGAGCTCGCTCGCGGCGTCCTGCAGCAGGGACACCCCGGAGAGCACCTTGAGGTTGTGCGTCAACCAGCCGCGGGACGCGGGTCGCGGAGCCTGCCGATCGGAGTTCACCGGTCCAACCTGTCAGATCGGGCTGCCCGTCGCCGCAGCACTACCCGTCAGAGGCCTTCGCGGCCTCGGACATGAGGCGCCGCCTCCGGTGGACGAGGATCCAGGCCCATTCCGCCGGGGCCCGTCTGCGCAGGGGTGCGATGGCCCGCGGCCGCGACAGGTGCTCGGGCAACCCCACCCGGGGGGCCTTGGGGACGTGACGACCAAAGGCCCTCGGCTGTTCGTCATGTACGCGCTCCAATGGGGCACACAGGAGCAGGACGGGCGGAGGTGACCACAGTGCTGGCACGATCCCGGAGGAGTCCCACCCGGGCGAGGATCGCCGTTGGGCTGCAGGTCGGGACGCAGCCTCCGCTGAGCCTGACCCGCGCCTACGTCACGCTCGCCCGCCTCATGGGGCTCGACTCGGTGCTCACCATCGACCACTTCGCCAACATCTTCCCGACGGCGCTGTGGGACCGGGACCTGACCTGGCTGGCGGCTCGCCGACCGACACCGCATGAGTTCTTCGACTACCAGGCCCTGCTGGGCAACATCGCCTCCCGCGCCGGGCGCCTGCAGGTGGGAGTGGGCGTCACCGACCCGATCCGCCGGCACCCCGCGCTCATCGCCCAGGCCCTGATGACCGTCGCGCACATGACCAGGCGCCCACCGATCCTGGGCATCGGCGCGGGCGAGCTGCTGAACCTCCAGCCCTACGGCCTGGACTCATCCCACCCGGCCGAGCGCCTGGAGGAGGCCCTGCAGGTCATCCGGCTGTGCCTGGCCTCGACCGGCCCCATCGACTTCGCCGGGCGGCACTTCCGGCTCGAGGGGGCCCGCATGGACCTGAAGGCGCCGGCCGGTCGGATGCCGCAGATCTGGGTGGCTGCGCACGGCTCACGCACCCTGGCGCTGACCGGGACCTACGGCGACGGGTGGTATCCCACGATGGTCAGCACCCCCCAGGAGTATGCCGCCAAGCTCGCCTCGGTCAGGAAGGCCGCATGGGAGGCCGGACGGGACCCTGGGACGATCACGCCAGCCCTGCACCGGTTCACGGTCATCGGCCGCAGTGAGGCCGAAGCGCGCGACATGCTGGACACCACGGTGATCAGGTCGCTGGCGCTGGCCGTGCCCGCGGCGCGATGGACCGAGCTCGGGGCCAAGCACCCCTTCGGAGAAGGCTTCAACGGCATGCTGGACTTCCTGCCGGAGCGGCTCGACCGACCCACCCTGGACCAGGCCATCGCCGCCGTGCCGCGGGATCTGCTCACCGAGGGGCCTGTGCTGTGGGGGACCCCTACCCAGGCGGCGCGCACCCTCCGGGCCTACGGCGAGGCCGGCCTCAGGCACGTCGTCCTGGCACCGGTCTCCGGGCTGATCTCGCCCCGCGCCGCGCTGGACGGGCTACGGGCGACCCGGACCATCGCTCGAGCCCTTGCTGCACCCGAACGCCTGTCATGACGCGCCGGGAAAGCATCGAGCCCCTGACCCGCGTCTGCGCAGGTCAGGGGCTCGATGACCCTGGGGTGAGTGACGGGACTTGAACCCGCGACATCTGCGACCACAACGCAGCGCTCTACCAGCTGAGCTACACCCACCATGCCGAGCGACCGCCGCAAGTGTGGCGGTCGCGTGTTCAGCGGCGCCTATCGTACTAGGTCCGGCGGGGTGTTCTGACCACCCCCCGCCGGCACGCCGCCCGCGGCGCGTCCGCGCAGGTCAGGCGCCCGGGATCTCGTGCCGGGCCGCGATCTCCTTGGCCGCGTCCGAGTCCGGGCCGGGCTGCTCCACGAAGACCGCCTCGCGGTAGTAGCGCAGCTCGGCGATCGACTCGCGGATGTCGGCCAGGGCGCGGTGGCCGCCGGACTTCTTGGGGGAGTTGAAGTAGACCCGGGGGTACCACCGGCGCGAGAGCTCCTTGATCGAGGAGACGTCGATGATCCGGTAGTGCAGGTGGGCCTCGAGGTCGGGCATGTCCCGGGCGAGGAAGTTGCGGTCGGTGCCGACGGTGTTGCCGCCGAGCGGCGCCTTGCGCGGCTCCGGCACCCACTCGCGCACGTAGGCCAGCACCTGGTTCTGCGCGTCCTCCAGGGTGATCCCGCCGTCGAGCTCCTCGAGCAGGCCGCTGGTGGTGTGCATGTCGCGGACGAAGTCGTCCATCTGCTCCAGCGCCGCGGCCGGGGGCTTGATGACCAGGTCGACACCGTCGCCGAGCTGGTTGAGCTCGAAGTCGGTGACCAGGGCCGCGACCTCGATGAGGGCGTCGTGCTCCAGGCTCAGGCCGGTCATCTCGCAGTCGATCCACACGATGCGGTCGTTGGTCGCGCGGTCGTTACCGTTCGTCGTCACGCAGGACACCCTAAGGGGGCGGCTGCACTAGCCTGCGCGTCATGACGTGGGGAACGCGGTCGGTCATCCGCCGCTGGGTCCAGGGCGCCGTCATGATCGTGGGCTTCGGGGTGTGCGCGCTGGTGCTGGGGGAGGCGGCCGGCGTCAGCGCCGGCGTCGGCGCCTCGCTGCTCGGCGTCCTGCTCGCCGTGCTGCCCCTCGGCGTGGTCGTCCCGGCGTTCCTGTGGCTGGACCGGTTCGAGGCCGAGCCGACCCGGCTGCTCGTGCTGACCTTCCTGTGGGGCGCGCTCGTCGCCAGTGCGGGAGCACTGGTGCTCAACACGTCCACGATGGTGGTGCTGCGCAACGCCGGCCAGGACCCACTGACCCTCGGCGCGGTCGTCGTCGCCCCGGTTGTCGAGGAGACCCTCAAGGGCCTGGTCGTGCTGCTCATCTGGCGGCTGCGCCGCCAGGAGTTCGACGGCATCGTCGACGGCATGGTGTATGCCGGGCTGTCCGCCGCCGGGTTCGCCTTCGCGGAGAACATCTTCTACCTCGCCCGCGCCTTCCACGAGACCGGCGGCGCCGGCCTGGCGACCGTCTTCCTCCTGCGCGGGGTCATGGGACCGTTCGCCCACCCCGTCTTCACGATCTGCACCGGCATCGGCCTGGGCGTCGCGGCGACGACCCGGCGCACCGGCATACGGGTGCTGGCCCCGTTGCTCGGCTGGCTGGCCGCGGTGACGCTGCACGCGACCTGGAACCTGACCACCGTCGCGGGGATCCAGGGCTTCCTCGTGGCCTACGTGTTCCTCCAGGTGCCCCTGTTCGCCGCGTTCATCGGGGTGGCGGTGTGGGCGCGCCGCCGGGAGGGCCGGCTCATCGGCGTGCACCTGGCGGCGTACGCCGAGGCGGGGTGGCTGACCTACGCGGAGGTGCGCATGCTCTCGTCGATGCCCGACCGGCGCCGGGCCCGCGTGTGGGCGCGGATGACCGGTGGGCGGCGCTCGCTGGCGGCGATGACCGCGTTCCAGGACGCGGCCAGCGAGCTGGCCCTGCTGCGGATGCGCGTCGCGCGCGGCGCCGGGGGGCCGGAGGCGTCGGCCCGCGAGCAGGCCCTGCTGCTGGACCTGGCGGCTCGTCGCGGCGAGTTCGCCGCGACCGTGCTGACCTGAGCGCGCTCAGGCGGTGTGCACCGCCGCCAGCAGGGCGGCGTACGAGCGGATGAGCGCGGCCCGCTCCTCCGCGACCAGGGGGCTGCTGCGGTGGTGTCCGTCGCGGACCCACTCGTCGGAGAGCCGCATCGCCTCGGCGCGCTGCTCGGCGGCCAGGCGGACCTGGCCGGGGTCGACGCGGTAGGTGTGGGCGTAGAGGCGTTGCAGCGCCTGGACGAGCTCCTCGACGGCATCGGGCGTGGGCGGCTTCTCGCCGCGCTGCACGCCCCGGTGGACCCGCCACCACTCGACCTCGAGCCGGGCCGCCTCGACGACGTCGAAGTTCTCGCGGTGGGTGTGCGCGACGAGCGCGTAGAACTTGCGCATGAACTGGCGGGCTGCCTCGGGGTCGTTGTCGGGGAACGGCGCCCACACCTGGTTGGCCCGCAGCACCCACCACGCGCCGAGGGCCGTGCGGGTGCGGCTGAGCCCGAAGGCGTGCCGCACCACCCGCACCGCGGCCTTGAGGAAGGCCCACCACTCGTGGCGGTAGTAGCTGACCCACGTCTCGCACTCGAGCGCGCCGACGAGGCGCGGGTCGAAGTAGCGCATCGGCGGGCCCTGGCTGCTCTGCTGCACCCCTTCAGTGAACCGTGGCAGGGTCGCGCGTGTCCCCGCTTTCTGACGGAGACCTCGCTGGACTCGTGGACGAGGCGAGCTCACCCACCGCGCCGGGCGGTGCCGGAGCCCGCCGGGCGGCCCGGGCGCGCGGGGGAGCGGCGCGGCATACGGCGGCGGTTGCGGGCCGCGGTCGTGAGGCGCCGCAACGGGATTCGCGCCGGGAGTGCCTGGCCGGCACCTCCCGTGGCAGCGCGTCGGCCCGCCCGTCTGCCGGACTGCCCCCGGGTATGCCGTGCGCTCGCCTACACTTCAGGCGTTCGCGGCGCTTCGGGCACCCGCGACGAGCCCTCGTAGCTCAGCTGGATAGAGCAAGAGCCTTCTAATCTCTAGGTCGCAGGTTCGAGTCCTGCCGGGGGCACAGGCCACTTGTGCAGGTCAGGCACCCAGTGATGACCCGTTGGGGTCGCTCGGGACGACCCTCGGACCCCGGTTGGTCCGTACGGGGCCGCGCCGCTCGCCCCTTCGCTGGGCAGCCGTCGGCGGGTTGGCGTTTGGCCTGCTCGCATCCCGACCGGGAACGCCGGGGGCGCATCGCCGACGACTCCATGGACGATGTCGACCTCATCTTCGGGCAGGCCGGGTGCCTCGCGCACGGCCGGGCCCTGCGACCACGCTGTCAGGCGTCACCCGGCGGTGAGCTCGAGGAGGTGCCGGGCGGTGCCAGCGGGGTCGACGATCTGGTGCAGGTGCGCGCCGGCCAGGTGTGCCGTCCGCCAACCGCGTTCGCGCGCCTCGGAAGCCATGTCGTCGTACGGCGGGCCGAACAGCAGGTAGGAACACGGGTGGTCATCCCAGCCGTCGGGGACCGGGATGCGCTGCTCGTAGTAGGACAGCGGCAGCGTGGGTTGCTCGGCGATGACCTTCTGCCGCATCTGCGGATCGGAGAACATCTGTGCGATGTCCTCCTCGTCCCACCAGTCGGTGCAGCGCGGCAGCATGCCGTCCACCGCCATGGGGCGGAGGAAGTCCAGCAGCTCGGGTGCGGCAACGGGGGTGGGTCCGGTGCGTGACGGGAGCGCAGCATCGACGAAGACCGAGCCGGTGACCGGATGCTCAAGCGCCGACCGGATCGACGGGAGGAACAGGCCGGCGTTGCTGTGCGCCACCAGCACGACTGGCTGCTCCGTCGGGAGCTCCTCGAGGTCGTCGCGGACGGCGTTGGCGATCCGGGGCCAGAACGGGGGTTCGCCCTCGCCAACGTGCAGCAGGGAGGGCACGCGCGCCTGGTATCCCGCGGCGGTCAGCTGTTCGGCCACCGGGCTCCAGGTGGAAGGACCCACCGACGGACTGTGGACGAGAACGAAGATCGGCTGCATGGGGCCGATCCTGTCGCTGCGCCACCGGGGTGGGAACTGCCTCCGCTGACGGCGAACACCGGGGGGCAGGCCGTTGCTGCAGGTCAGGTACCCGGCACCGTGGGGGGCGGGTCGGTCTGGCCGGTGCTGGTGGGCGACGGCTGCGGGCTCGGGCTCGTCGGCGAGGAGGACGTGCTGCTCGGGCTGGGGGGCGGGCTGGACGGTCCGGTGCCCGGCGCCGATGGCTGCGGGGTCGGGTCGAGGGCCGTGGTCGGGCTGTCCGACGGCCGCGGCGCCACGGTCGAGCTGGTGGGGCGCGGGACCGGCGTGGTCGACCTGCCGTGCCGGTCGGGGGTCGGGTCGTGCGTGGGCCCGACCCCGGAGGCGGCGGTGGAGCCGGTCGCGGTCGTGTCGTTGCCGGCGGGGGTGGCCGCCACCGGCGTGGTGGCCGGCCCGGGCTCCTGCTGCCGGGTGGCCGCCGAGCCCGAGGCGGTCGGCGCGTCCAGGTGCGCCCACACCGCCCCGATGCCCAGGCCGATGACCGAGGCTGTGCTCAGGCTGACCATCCAGACCTTGACCGTCGGCGGGGGCAGCATCGGGGTCTCCTCAGACGTGGGGGGCGGCCGCAGGTCAGGGCATCGGTGACACCAGCCCCGGCACTGGCGTCGGGCCCTGCACCCTCGCAACGACCCTACCCAGACCGGGGTTACCCGGCAGTACGGGCATCGGTGCCGTCGCCGCCGGCGTGCTGACCGACGGCCACCGGGCGGGACGGGTCGCTCACCCACTCGCTCCAGGACCCGACGTACAGGGCGGCGCGAATCCCCAGCAGCTGCAACGCAAAGACGTCGTGGGCGGCGGTGACGCCCGAGCCGCAGTAGACGCCGACCTCGGTGTCCTCCGTGACTCCCGCCAGGGCATAGCGCGCCCGCAGCTGTGCGGCCGGTCGGAAGACCCCGCCGCCCAGGTTGTCGGTCGTGGGCACGTTGACGGCACCGGGGATGTGTCCGGCCACCGGGTCGAGCGGCTCGACCTCCCCTCGGTAGCGCTCGGGAGCCCGCGCATCGACCAGGACGCCCTCGCGGGCCACCCGCGCGGCCCCGGCGGCATCGAGCACGGGCAGCTGCCCGGGTCCGGCACGGAAGTCCCCTGGAGGCACCGCCGGCTCACCGGTCTCGACCGGTCCACCGGAGCCGAGCCACGCCTCCCACCCACCGTCGAGGAGCAGCACCCGGTCGTGACCGTGGTGGCGCAGCAGCCACCAGCACCGCGCCGCGAAGGTGTTGGCCGCGTCGTCGAGGACCACGACCGGCCGGTCCGGGGAGACACCGCACCGGCGCATGGCAGCGGCGAAGTGCTCGGGGTCGGGCAGCGGGTGGCGCCCGCCGGCGGGCGGGGCGGCCAGGTCCGCGTCGAGGTCGACGAAGGCGGCCCCGGGGATGTGCCCCCGCAGGAACTCCTCGCGCCCGGAGGGCCCTTCGCGGCGGTAGCGCACGTCCAGCACGCTCACCTCGCCGAGCCGGGAGGCCAGGGCATCAGCGGTGATCAGCTCGTCCATGCCCCGGATCATGCCAAGGCGGCCGGCCCCCGCGCGGCGCGCAGCGGCTGGGCCAGCGGGTGCGCCAGGAGGCGAACGCCCAATGCGCTCGTCCAGCCAACGGTCAGGTTCGGCCCAGCCACCACAAAGGACGGCGTGGTGTGGTGGGATCAGCCCGACCAGGGAAACCCCAGTCCGTCGGAGGACCGCGTGCTTCGCCAGCTGCTCGACCGTCTCGTGCCGAACGGGTCCGGCGCGCGCCCACCCGCCGCGTGCCTGGACTGCCGCAGCGGCGTCCACGAGGGATGCGCCGGCTGGTGCGCCTGTGAGGTCGCGGGGCACGGGGCGGACGCGGCGGCCGAGCGGGGCACCGAGGTGGCACGCGAGCGAGCCTGATCCCCCGGCGACAGCTGCGGCCGCGACGCTCGGCCCACGTGCGGCCGTGGAGGCCCGCTGCCGCGCTCAGCGCGGGAACAGCGTGGCGTCGGCGGCCGCGGCGTACTCGTGCGCCAGGGGCCGCCCACCCTCGGGGGGTGCGTCCAGGTCCACCACCACCCGGCAGCCGGGATCCCCGACGGCGATGCGTTCCTCGAGCAGCACCGCCACCGCGTGGTCGCTGTTGCGGGCGGCGATCCCGCCGAACACGCTGGAGGTCATCCGGCACAGGGAAGGGGCCCGCCGGACCACGTCCCCGAACGGGCAGCGGGTGTTGCCCAGCACGATGCGGTGCGCGGTGGCCTCGATGACGTAGAACCCGCCGTCGATGGCGTGCTTGAGCCGGACGTAGCAGTCGGCCATCTGCTCCGGCGTCAGGCGTCCGACGACGGCCTCCGCGACCCGGAACTCCTCCTCCATCTGCCCGCCGATGTCGGCGCCGACCTGGGCCACGGCCGCGGCGGCGGCGTCGGGTCCCTGCTGCGTCTCCAGCGTCCGGGTCAGCTGGACGACGAGCGCGCGCAGGAACGACTCCTTGCCGAAGCCGCCCCCGGGCAGCGCCTCGTCCAGCTGCGGGAGGGCGCCGAAGGTGCGCCGGGGAGGGTCGTGGCTCACCGCGGGGGCCCGGTTGACGGGCAGGGTGACCGACACAGTCATGCCACCGGCCCGGCGCACCTCGGCCGCCAGGCTGGGCGTCACCTGCGAGACGAGGAAGAGCCCGAGCCCCGCCTCGGCCAGGGTCTGGGGCCCGCCCCGTGGTGCCAGGGTGACGGGCTGTCCGAGCCGGGCCGGGTCGAAGCCGGGTCCGAGGTCGCGCACGGTGAGCACCGGCTGCGCCTGCGTCCAGGACAGCGAGACCCAGACCGGTCCGCCGGAGTGCCGCACCGCGTTGCCGACGACCTCGCTCAACGCGAGCCCGGCGTCCTCGACCTCGCTGCCGGGGTCCCCGTGGCGGCGCAGGTAGGCCACGACCTCACGCCGGAGCTCGCCGACGGCGCTCGCGTCATCGGCCTTGAGGAACCAGTCCACCGGGCCATTCTCGTCCCTGGCTGCCCGCGGCGCGAAGAGCGTCGCCGGCGAGGTGCCCGGCGGGGGCGGTGTGGCTCAACCGAGCGCCAGCACGTTCGGCACCGCCCGCTGCGCCTCGGTCATCGACCGGTCGAGCCGGATCACGGCCCCGGTGCCCGCCCGCCGGGCGAGCAGGGTGGTCGAGCCGCCACCGTCGAGCGCGGTCGCCTCGACGCAGCCGAGCTGGTGCAGGTAGTCGGCCATCTGGTGGATCGTCGCCCCGCCGTAGCGGACGCCGTTGACCAGCGCGCGACCCGAGACCGTCACCACGACGAGGTCTCCGTTGGGCCGCCAGCCGACCGCGGTGCGCGGCCGGAGCAGCTCGTCGCGACTGAGGCACGCGCCGCCCTGGACCACGCCGTGGAGCAGGTATCGCGCGCCGCGGCCCACCGCGTCGCGCACCGCGTGCCCGGCGTCGGTCACGCCGCGGTAGGAGAGGGTCAGGGGCGTCCCGATGCGCAGGTGGGCCAGCCAGGTGCCGTTCGTGCCGGTCGCGGTGAGGATCGTCTGGCCGGGTCGGGGGGCGGCACCGCGGGCGGTGCCGGTGCGCACCGCGGCGACCTTGCCGGCATACACCACGACGTCGACGGTGCCGTACGGGCGGCGCTGCGGGCCCCACGCGACGGTGTAGGCGTTGAGGCCGGTGCCGGTGACGAACTGCCAGTTGAGGCCGGTCAGGCCGACGCTGCGCCCGGCCGCCGTGGCGGACCCGGCGAGCCACAGGTGGTCGGGGGAGGAGGTGCCGTCCGGGGCGACCGTGATGACGGCCTCGTGGACGTACCGCGCCTTGGTGACCCGGCCGCCCACCATCTGCGGCAGGAGCGGCAGCGCCCCCCGAGAGGCGTCGAAGACGCCGCCGTTGACCATCACGACGGGTGAGCGCGCGCTGGACAGGTAGGACGAGGGCGTCCGTGACGTGGTCAACGTCGACGCGGCCAGGACCCGGGGCCTCGCGGCGCTCGCCTTCGGCACGGTCACCGCCACGATGCGGGTGGACGCCTGCGGGTTCGACGGGGTGGGGCCGGTGTCCCAGACCCTCGCGGAGGCCCCGCCCAGCAGGGGCACCACGGTGGAGGCGCGGGACAGCAGGGACGGGGTGGGCCGGCACGTGGCGGCCTGTGCCGGCGTGGCCGTCAACGCGGACCCGGTCGACGCGACGAGGGTGGCCACGAGGGCAGTGATGAGGGCAGTGGCGGCGGAGCCGGTGGCCCGGCGGTGACGGTCGGACACGAGCGTTCCCCTCGACGTTCTGGTGTCCGCTCATGGTGTGGGCCCGGGGCGGGCGGCGCCGGCGACTTGGTGGACTCTTGACCCGGCGCCTCGTGCGTCGAGGCGACACTCCCGGCCGGCAGGACGGCTGTCCCCGGGAGAGGCCGCCGCGAACTGCCTTCTGCCTGAACCGTTCCCGCCCTCCCCGAATGGGTCAGCCGCGGCTCTTTTCTTGGTCAAGCAGGGTCACTCCGGGTGGCGCAAGCCCTAGAGTCCCGGTCCCATGGGGGACGTGTCACTGACGACGGGTGTGCTCCGGGACCGCCGCTTCCTGCGGCTGGCCGCGGCGCGCACGATCTCGACCTTGGGCTCCGGTTTCGGCCGGGTGGCCCTGGCGTTCGGGATCCTGGCGTTGCCCGGCGCCACCCCCGCCCGGCTCTCGCTGGTGCTCGCCGTCCAGGCGCTGCCAGCGCTCTTGTTCATCCTGGCCGCCGGCGTGGTCGGCGACCGCTTCTCCCGCTACCGGCTCATCGTCGGGGCCGAGCTGCTCGCGGCTGTGGCCTGGGGGGCGCTGGCCGCGATGCAGCTGACTGGCTGGGCGCCCCTGCCGGCGATCCTGGTCGCCGCCGCGCTGTCGGGTCTGGCGAGCGCGCTGCTGATGCCGGCCCTCAGCGGGGTGCTCCCGGAGTTCGTCGCCGCCGAGCAGCTCCAGTCGGCCAACGCCGTGCTGCGCGTGGGGCAGAACCTCGCGATGGTGCTGGGCCTGGCCCTGTCCGGCGTCGCCGCCGCGGTGTTCGGTCCCGGCGTGGCCCTCGCGGTCAACGCCGTCTCGTTCGTCCTCAGCGCGGTGCTGATCTCCGGCATGAGGCTGCCCTCCCGGGCCCCGCTCGGCGGGTCGGCGCTGTCCGACCTCCGGCACGGCTGGCGCGAGTTCTCCTCGCGCCAGTGGCTGTGGGTCGTCGTCGTGCAGGGGGCGTTCGTGCTGGCCGCGATGATGGCCACCGTGGGCGTGCTCGGCCCGCTGCGTGCCCGCGAGCAGCTCGGTGGCGCCCGCGGCTGGGCCGTGCTCGTCGCCGCACAGGCCGCGGGCAGCATCCTCGGGGCCGTCGTCGCCACCCGCGTGCGGGCCCGGCGACCGGTCCTGGCCACGGTCCTGGTGACCCTGGTCTCGGCCCTGCCGATGGCCTCCCTCGGGTTCGGCGCCCCGCTGTGGGTCAGCGCAGGGGCCATGTTCCTGTGCGGCGTGGCCGCCGACGTCTGCGCGGTGCTGTGGGTCAGCACCATGCAGCGCGAGGTGCCCATGGAGGCGATGTCCCGGGTCAGTGCCTACGACCTGTTCGGCTCCCTGGCCTTCGCCCCGCTCGGCCTGCTGGTCGCCGGCCCGCTCGCCTCGGCCATCAGGACGGCACACGCCCTGCAGCTCTGCGCGGCCATGGTGGTCGTGGCCTCCCTGGTGGCCTTGTGCTCTCCCGCTGTGCGCCACCTGACCCTGAGCCAGCCGGCCGACGCGCTGGAGGCTGAGCCGGTCGACGAGCCGGTCGACGCACTGGCGGCCCAGCCGGTCGACGAGCCGGCCGGCGAGCGGGAGGCCCAGCCGGTCGAGGAGCCCGCGGATGAGCCGGTCGACGAGCCGGTCGGTGAGCCGGTGGATGAGTCGGCGCAGGCGGCCGCCGAGGAGCCGGCCGGCTCGGCGCCCGAGCAGCCGGCCGGTCCGGTTGCCCTGCCCGCGCCCCCCGCCCCGGTGACCATCGAGACGCCGGCCACGGTGGCCGCCGAGGCGGTCTGAGCCACCTTTCCTGTGGTGCAGCACCCCACCAGGTGCTGGGATATCAGGGTGCGCGCCCGCTACCTCGCCGCGGCCACGGCCGTCTGGGTCACGGCATACCTGCTCGTCTACGTCGCGGTCGTCGACCAGCAGGGGGACGCCCCGGTCGCGTGGTGGTACGTCGCCCTCCTGGGCGTGGCCGCGCTCTTCCTGGCCGGTGCGGCCATCGGGCGCGCGCCGATGTTCGTCCTCATCCTCTCCGTGGCGACGCTGGCGGTGGCCATGATCATCGCGCTGGCCTCGATCGGGTTCCTCCTGCTGCCCGCGGTCCTCGGGGCCGCGGCGGTGATCGGCCTGGGCGGTGCCGAGCGCGCCGGGTGACCAACAGTTTTCCCAGCCGTTACGTGGCGAAACGCTGCCTTGACCTGTCCCGCCTACCGTCCCGGTCACCGGGAGGAGGCGTCGATGACGATGCGGGTAGGCGCGGTGAGTGCGCTGGTGGACAGCAGGATCGGTATCACGAGCAGTCGCCGCGGCGACGAGCTCGCCGCGCTGCTGGAGCGGCGGGGGGCACGGGTGGAGGCGGCCCCGGCGCTGGCGATCACGCCGTGCCCGGACGACGCGGCCCTGCGGGCGGTGACCGCCCGGTGCATCGAACGGCCGCCGGAGATGCTCATCGCCACGACCGGGCTGGGCATGAGCGGCTGGCTGGAGGCCGCCGCCGAGTGGGGGAGGCGGCGCGAGCTGGTGGCCTCGCTGCGCCGGGCCGAGATCTTCGCGCGCGGGCCGCGGTCGGTGGCGGCGCTGCGCTCCGCCGGCCTGCGGGAGACCTGGGCCTCGGACTCGGAAGCCATGGAGGACGTGATGGCCCACCTTGGCGGTCGCCAGCTGCACGGGCGGCGGATCGTCGTCCAGGAGCATGGGTCGTCCGCCCCGGGCCTGACCGCGACGCTGCGCTCGCGCGGCGGTCACGTCAGCACCGCCACCGTGCACCGGTTCACGATGGCCACGGACCGCGAGCCGCTGTACCGCCTCGTCGGCCTGGTCGCCGACCGCGAGCTCGACGCCGTCACCTTCACCTCCGCCCCTGCGGCGCGGGTGCTGCTCGAGGTCGCCGCCGACACCGGTCGGCACGGTGACTTCCTCACGGCGCTGCGCCGGGACGTGGTGACGGCGTGCATCGGCCCGGTGACCGCCGAGGTGTTCGACGCGTGGGGGGTGCCGACCATCCGTCCCGCCCGCGCGCGGCTGGCCGAGCTGGTCACGGGGCTGGACGAGGCCCTGGCCACCCGCCGGCAGGGCACGCGGCTGGTCGTGGCCGACCACGAGCTCGTCCTGCGGGGGGAGCAGGTGCTCCTCGACGGGGTGGAGGTGCGGCTCACCCCGGGACCGCGGGCCATGCTGCGCGCGCTGGCTCGCCGTCCCGGCCACGTCCTGTCCCGGGCCGAGCTCCTGGCGATGCTGCCAGGGGACGGGCTGCGCACCGAGCACGCCGTCGAGGCGACTGTCGCGCGGTTGCGCCGCGCGATCGGGCCGGGCCTGGTGCGGACGGTGACCAAGCGCGGATACCGGCTCGCGGTCCCGCTCTGACGGGGGCGCGCCCCCTGGGGGTGCCGGAGTAGGGTCGGCGCGGGGCCGGCACAAGATGCGGGGCGGATGCACAAGGAGTGCCCACCATGATCCTCCCCACGGTCAGGGACCCTCGCTTCGTGACGATTCGCCGTGGTGGGACTCTCACCGATGCGGATCACCATCTCCTCGCGCTGTGGGCTGCCTCGTGCGCGGAGCACGTCCTTGACCTTTTCGAGTCGGCTCAGCCCGAGGACCCGCGACCGCGTCAGGCGATCGATCACGTCCGCGCCTGGGTGCGTGGCGAGGTCACGATGATGCGGGCACGCGCGGCGGGCGGCCATGCGATGGGCGCGGCCAGGGACCTGCGCGGGGCAGCGCGGCATGCCGCCTACGCCGCCGGCCAGGCCGGGGCCGTCGCCCACGTCGCCGCGCACGAGCTCGGGGCGGCCGCGTATGCGATCAAGGCCGCGCGTGCTGCGGCGCCGGAAGGCGAGAGCGAGGCTGCGGGGCGACTCGAGTGCCAATGGCAGCGTGACCAGCTGCCGGAGGCGATTCGCGCCCTCGTGCTCGATGACCAGAGGCTGCGGAACGACCTCTGCTGGTCGGTGTTCGACTGCTGAACGGCGTCTGGGCTGCCGTGGCGCCGTTGCCGTTGCGCCCTGTGGTCGCCGGTGGGACGCTTCGTGACGTTGCTGACGGCGAGCCGAAGTTGAGTCCGCGCGACGAAAACGGCAGGCTTGCGCCTTGTGATGCGCGGGGTCGTTGACGAGGGTCTGCTGGAGGCAGCGGGTGAGCTGCGCGACCTCGTGGCAGTCACCCGCTTCCCGATCGACACGGGCGCCGTGGACGTCGCCCGCGACGCCCAGGTGGCGTTGCTGGACCAGTTGGACGACTACGTCCTACCCCGCCTCAAGGCCATGGACGCCCCGCTGCTCGCGGTGATCGGCGGGTCCACCGGAGCCGGCAAGTCCACGCTCATCAACTCGATCGTCGGCGCGACGGTCAGCCGCAGCGGCGTGCTGCGCCCGACGACGCGCGCCTCGGTGCTCGTGCACAACCCCGACGACGACCAGTGGTTCACCAGCCACCGGGTCCTGCCCGGGCTCGAGCGGGTCCGCGGCGGCACCGGCACCGGTGGCCTGCACGCCGTCGACGACCCCTCCGAGGTGCGTCTGGTCGAGTCCAACGCGCTGCCCCCGGGCCTGGCCCTGCTCGACGCCCCGGACATCGACTCGGTCGTGCGGCCCAACCGCGAGCTCGCGGCGGAGCTGCTCTCGGCCGCCGACCTGTGGCTGTTCGTCACGACCTCCTCGCGCTACGCCGACGCGGTGCCCTGGGCGATGCTGCGGCAGGCCGCCGAGCGCGGCACGTCGGTGGCCATCGTGCTCGCGCGGGTGCCCCGCGAGCACATGGAGGAGGTCCGGGGCCACCTCAGCGAGATGCTGCGCGGTGAGGGCCTGGCCAGCGCCCCGATCTTCACCATCCCCGAGGCCACGCTGACCCGGGAGGGGCACCTGCAGGCGCAGGAGGTCGCCCGGATCCGGTCCTGGCTGGCCGCGCTCGCCCGCGACGCCAAGGCCCGGTCGATCATCGTCCGCCGCACCCTCGGCGGCGCGCTGGACTCGCTGCGTGACCGGGTCGCCGACCTCGCCGAGGCCAGCCAGGCCCAGCATGAGGCCACCCAGGAGCTGCGCCGAGCCGCGGAGCGCGCCCACGCCCAGGCGGTCGAGGCCGTGGAGTCCGGCATCAGCGAAGGCACCCTGCTGCGCGGGGAGGTCCTCGCCCGGTGGCAGCAGCTGGTCGGCACGGGGGAGTTCCTGCGCCACGTCGAGGCCCACATCAGCAGCTGGCGCGACCGCTTCACCTCCGCGGTCAAGGGCACGCCGCCGCCGGCCGCGCCGCTCGGTGAGGCGCTGCAGTCCGGTGTCGCCGAGCTGCTGCGCGCCTACGCCCAGGGTGCCGCTGCGACCACCGCCCGCCGCTGGCGGCAGCTGCCCGGCGGGGCCGTCCTGCTCGAGGAGCACCCCGAGCTGGCCCACCCCTCGGCCGACCTCGACGAGCGGGTCGAACGCCTCGTGCGCGACTGGCAGGGGCAGCTGCTCGAGCTGGTCCGTGCCGAGGGCAAGGACCGGCGCACGACCGCGCGGATCCTGGCCTTCGGGGTCAACGGCCTGGCCGTCGTGCTGATGCTGGTCGTGTTCAGCCAGACCTGGGGCCTCAGCGGGGCCGAGGTCGGCGTCGCCGGTGGCGCAGCCGTCCTTGCGCAGCGGCTGCTCGAGGCGATCTTCGGGGACCAGGCCGTGCGCACCCTGGCGCTCAAGGCCCGCAAGCAACTCATGGACCAGGTCGAGGCGCTCTACGCGCAGGAGCGCCAGCGCTTCGACCGTGCACTCGAGAGCGTGGAAGTGGTGGCATCGCAGGCGAAGCAGCTGACCGACGCGGCCGCAGCGGTGGAGGCCGCGCGGTGAGCATCCTCAAGCTGGGGTCACGCCCCAACACCACCGCCCTGGCGGTGGGGGACCTCGGGGCACAGGCCGTCGCGCTGCGGGCCGCCCTGGAGGCCGGCGGCACCCGCTTCGACCCGGCTGACCGCCGCATCGCCAAGAGCATCGTCAACAAGGTCGACGAGCGCTCCGCGATCACCGGTGGGCACACCGTCGTCGCCCTGGCCGGCGCCACGGGCAGCGGCAAGTCGAGCCTGTTCAACGTGCTGGTCAACGGCGACGTCGCCGACGTCGGCACCCGCCGGCCCACCACGTCGCTGCCGACCGCGGGCGTCTGGGGCGCCGAGCCGGCCACCCGCCTGCTGGACTGGCTGGGGGTGGGGCGCCGGCACGCCGTCGAGGGGCACGACGCGGGCGAGGACGCCGCCGAGCTCGAGGGCCTGGTCCTGCTCGACCTGCCCGACTTCGACTCGACCAACGCCGAGCACCGCGCCGAGGCGGACCGGGTGCTCGACCTCGCCGACGTCTTCGTCTGGGTGACCGACCCGCAGAAGTACGCCGACGCGCGCCTGCACGACGAGTACATCCGCACCCTCGCCAGCCACGCGGCGGTCACGCTCGTGGTGTTCAACCAGGCCGACCGGCTCTCCCCGGAGTACCTCGCGGCGTGCCGCGCCGACCTGACCCGCCTGGTCCACGAGGACGGCGCCACGGGCGCGGAGGTCATCGTCACCTCGGCGCACACCGGCCAGGGGATCCGCGACCTGCGCCGCGAGCTGGGGGAGGCGGTCAGCCGCCGCACCGCGGCCCAGCAGCGCCTCGCCGGTGACCTGCGGTATGCCGCGGGCCGCCTGCGCGACGCCGTCGCCGACACCGAGCCCAGCCTCGAGGGGGCCGCCGCCGACGGACCCCTGGTCGAGGCGCTCATCCGGGCGGCCGGGGTGCCGACCATCCTCGCTGCCGTCGAGCGCGACTACCGGCGTGAGGCCTGGGCCCGCACCGGCTGGCCGTTCACCCGCTGGGTCCGCGCCTTCCGTCCCGACCCGCTGACCCGGCTGCGGCTGCAGCCGGAGAAGTCCGACACCGCCGTGCCGGGGATCACGGCCGCCGACGTCCGGGCCGTGCTCGGGCGGTCCTCCCTGCCCCCGGCCACGCCTGCCGCCCGTGCCGCCGTCGACCTCGCCACCCGCGAGCTGGTCGACCAGGCCTCCGAGGGCCTGCCCCAGCCGTGGGCCGACGCGGTCACCGACGCGGCCCAGGCACAGCGTCCCGAGCTGACCGACGCACTCGACCAGGCGGTGCTGCAGACGCCGTTGCGCGCGAACAAGCCGCTCTGGTGGGCCGTCACCGGGATCACCCAGATGGTGCTCGCGGCGGCCGCCGTCGCCGGCGCGCTCTGGCTCGGTGTGCTGTCGGTCATGGGCTGGCTGCGCCTGCCCGCGGTGCCCACGCCCTTCGTCGGGCCGGTGCCGCTGCCGACCGTGCTGCTCCTCGCCGGGCTGGTGCTGGGCTTCCTGCTCGGGTTCGGCTGCCGGTCCGCGGCGCAGGTGGGCGCGCGCCGGCGCAAGGAGCTGGTCGCCGCCCGGCTCGAGGAGGCCGTGACCGAGGTCGCCGACACGCACATCGTCGCCCCGCTGGAGGCCGTGCTGGCCGAGCACCGGCGCACCCGGGAGCTGCTCGCGGAGGCCGGCGCGACGGCCTGACCCGAGGGTCGTTCACGGCCGGACCTGACGGTCGTCAACAACGGCCGGACCCGGCCGCCATTCGCGACTGCGGGGCATGCCGGCCCGGCGCCCCGGGTGTCGTCGTCCACATGGGGGGCGGCGGTTCGTCCCACCATCCACAGGCCGCACGAGCCCCTGGCCCGGTGCGCCGTGCACACCCGAGTCTGGAGGAACCCGCCGAGCGGTCGGCGGGGCACCAGATGAGGGGATGCACAGATGAACGAGAGCTATGTGACCGTCAGCGGCAACGTCGTGGGGGACCCGGTGGTCCGCACCACGCGGGCCTCGGTGCCGTTCGTGACCTTCCGGGTCGCCTCGACGGTGCGGCGGGTGGACGGCAAGACGGGGGAGTACATCGACGGTGGCACCAACTACGTCAACGTCACGGCCTTCCGGGCGCTGGGGGTCAACCTCGCCAGCTCGCTGCACAAGGGTGACCCGGTCATCGTCTACGGGCGGATGCGGATCAACCAGTGGGTCAACGGCGACCGCAGCGGCACGTCGGTGGAGATCGACGCCTACAACGTCGGTCACGACCTGTCCCGCGGGCAGTCGCAGTTCACCCGCGTCGCCAAGCCGCAGCTCGACCCGCAGGACCGGCTGGCCGACCCCGCCGTCCAGGAGGCGCACGACGAGCTCGACCGGGTCGACCTCGGAGGCGACCACGACGGGGCGCGGCCCGGCGGGTTCGACCGCCCGGAGGAGGCCGCCGACACCGACGACTACGAGCTGGCGGGTGTCTCGGGCGCCTGAGCGGGGCTGACCTGCCCGGTCGGCGGGATCTGATTAACCCGGCGGGGCGTCAGGCAGATAGCCTGACGCCCATGCCCGAGTTCATCTACACCATGACCAAGGCGCGCAAGGCGCACGGCGACAAGGTCATCCTCGACGACGTCAGCATGTCGTTCTACCCAGGCGCCAAGATCGGCGTCGTCGGCCCCAACGGAGCCGGCAAGTCCACGATCCTGAAGATCATGGCCGGTCTGGACCAGCCCTCCAACGGTGAGGCGCGGCTGACCCCGGGCTACAGCGTCGGCATCCTGCTCCAGGAGCCCCCGCTCAA
>DASSPC010000285.1:0-5198 GCA_035699865.1 Oryzihumus sp.
TTCAACGGCTTCCCCGTGCTGGCCTCGATCCTGGCCAAGGACGGTTACCTGCCCCGCCAGCTGCACACCCGCGGCGACCGTCTCGCCTTCAGCAACGGCATCCTCATCCTCGCCGGGGCTGCGGCGTTCCTGATCTTCATCTACAACGCCGAGGTCACCAAGCTCATCCAGCTCTACATCGTGGGCGTCTTCGTGTCGTTCACGCTGAGCCAGACCGGCATGATCCGCCACTGGAACCGGCACCTGCGCACCGAGCGCGACCCCAAGGAGCGGGCCCGGATGATGCGCAGCCGCATCATCAACAGCATCGGCGCGGTCATGTCCGGCACCGTCCTGCTCGTCGTCCTCGCCACGAAGTTCGTCAAGGGCGCCGGCTACGCGATCGCGGCCATGGTGGTGCTGTTCGTGCTGATGCAGGCGATCTCCCGGCACTACCGGCGGGTTCGCGAGGAGCTCCACGTCGCCGAGAGCGACTCCGACGCCCAGCTGCTGCCCTCGCGCGTGCACGCGGTCGTGCTGGTCTCCAAGATCCACAAGCCGACGCTGCGTGCCCTGGCCTACGCCCGGGCCACGCGCCCCTCGGTGCTGGAGGCGATCACCGTCAACGTGGAGCCGGACGAGACGAGGTCGCTGCAGCAGGAGTGGGACCGCCGTGACATCCCGGTGCCGCTGAAGGTGCTCGACTCGCCCTACCGCGAGATCACCCGCCCGGTCGTGGACTACGTCAAGTCGGTCCGCCGGGGCAGCCCGCGCGACGTCGTCATGGTCTACATCCCCGAGTACGTCCTCGGGCGCTGGTGGGAGCAGCTCCTGCACAACCAGAGCGCCCTGCGCCTCAAGGGCCGCCTGCTGTTCACCCCTGGTGTCATGGTCGCCAGCGTCCCGTGGCAGCTGCGGTCCTCGGAGGGCGTGGAAGAGCGTCTCGACCGGCCGCGGGCCGGCTCCATCCGGCGGGGCTCGTGACCGAACGCGCGCAGGGCGGCTCCCTGGTCGGGGCGCAGTTCGTCGTCGACGTCGGCCCGGTGGCCCACGGCGGGCACTGCGTCGCACGGCACGACGGGCGCGTGGTGTTCGTCCGGCACGCCCTGCCGGGGGAGCGGGTCCGGGTCGAGGTCACCGAGGGCAAAGAGGGCGACCGCTTCCTGCGGGGCGACGCCGTCGAGGTCCTGCAGCCCTCGGCGCACCGGGTCACCCCGCCCTGCCCGTTCGCCGGGCCGGGGCTGTGCGGCGGCTGCGACTTCCAGCACGCGGACCTGGCCTACAGCCGCGAGCTCAAGGCGGCGGTCGTGGCCGAGCAGTTCCAGCGTCTGGCCGGCCTCACGGTCGACGTCCCGGTGGAGCCGGTCCCCGGCGACACCGACGGCCTGCGCTGGCGCACCCGGGTGGAGTTCGCCGTCGACGCGGACGGCCGTCCCGGCCTGCGCAAGCACCGCTCCCACGACGTCGTCCCGGTCGACGACTGCCTGATCGCCACCGCAGAGGTCGTCGCCAGCGGGGTCCTGGAAAGGACCTGGCGCGGGTCGACCGCCGTGGACGTGATCGCTCCCAGCGCCGGCCCCGGCGTGGTGACCGTCCTGCTCCCGGCAGGGGAGAAGGCTGCGCCGCACGTCCGCGAGCACGTCGAGGTGGGCGGCTGGTCGGAGGACTTCCGCGTCGGCGCCCGCGGCTTCTGGCAGGTGCACCCGGGAGCCGCCTCCGCCTTCGTCAGCCACGTCCTGGCCGAGCTGTCCCCCCAGCCGGGGGAGCGGGCGGTCGACCTGTATGCCGGGGTGGGCCTGTTCGCGGTCGCCCTCGCCGACGCGGTGGGGGAGGACGGCGCGGTGCTGGCGGTCGAGGCCGACGAGCGCGCGGTGCGGGACGCCCGGCGCAACGTGCACTCCCGCCCGCAGGTGGAGGTCCGGCGCAGCCGGGTGGACCGGGCCCTGAGGCCGCTGCTGCAGCAGCAGGTGAGCGCCGACCTGGTGGTCCTCGACCCGCCGCGGACCGGCGCCGGACGCGACGTCGTGCGCGAGGTGGCGGCGCTGCGGCCCCGGCTGGTCGCCTACGTCGCGTGCGACCCGGCCGCGCTCGCCCGGGACGTGGCCTACGCGCGGGAGGCGGGCTACGGCATACGGTCGCTGCGGGCGTTCGACGCCTTCCCGATGACCCACCACATGGAGTGCATCGCCATCCTCGAGCCGCTCCCGGCGGAGGCCGGGCAGTGAGCGGCGACAACGGTTTCGGCTACCCGGTCGACGTGCGCTTCTTCGAGGTGGACTCCCTCGGCGTGGTCTTCAACATGTGGTACCTCGGGTGGTGCGACGAGGCGATGAGCGCCTACTTGGAGCACCTGGGCCACGGCTACCGCACCCTGCGCGAGTCCGGGCACGACGCCGTGCTGCGCCGGGCCGAGCTGGACTGGGTCGACAGCCTCCAGGCGTTCGAGTCGGCCCGGGTGCTGGTGCGCGTTGAGCACATCGGCTCGACCTCGTTCCGGCTGGGCTACGACATCGAGCGGACCGGCCCGGGGGAGCGGGACGGGCAGTCGTGCGCGCACGTGTCCATCACCTACGTGTGCGTGACCGTCGCCGACCGGGCCAAGGCGCCGATCCCCCTTGGCCTGCGCACGGCGCTGGAGCAGGATCGGTCGGGTCAGGGGGTCGACCCCGCTGTCCCGGCCCGACCGACGTGTGGTTAGATATCTTGACGTCAAGATAAATGGTGGAAGGAGCCGGCCGTGAGCGGCACGAGCGCAAACAGCTTCGGAGCACAAGGCGCCCTGCAGGTGGGCGACGCGTCCTATGACATCTACCGCCTGGGGGCGGTCGACGGCAGCGCGAACCTGCCTTACAGCCTCAAGGTGCTGCTGGAGAACCTCCTGCGCACCGAGGACGGCGCGAACATCACCGCCGACCACATCCGGGCCCTCGCCGGCTGGGACCCGTCGGCCGAGCCCGACACCGAGATCCAGTTCACGCCCGCCCGCGTGATCATGCAGGACTTCACCGGCGTGCCCTGCGTGGTCGACCTGGCCACCATGCGCGAGGCCGTCGCCGAGCTCGGTGGTGACGCCACGAAGATCAACCCGCTGGCCCCGGCCGAGCTGGTCATCGACCACTCGGTCATCACCGACGTCTTCGGCCGCGCGGACGCCTTCGAGCGCAACGTCGAGCTGGAGTACCAGCGCAACAAGGAGCGCTACCAGTTCCTGCGCTGGGGCCAGACCGCGTTCAACGACTTCAAGGTCGTCCCGCCCGGCACCGGCATCGTCCACCAGGTCAACATCGAGCACCTGGCGCGCACGGTCATGGTCCGCGACGGCGTGGCCTACCCCGACACCTGCGTCGGCACCGACTCGCACACCACGATGGTCAACGGCCTGGGCGTCCTGGGCTGGGGCGTCGGCGGCATCGAGGCCGAGGCGGCCATGCTCGGCCAGCCGGTCTCGATGCTCATCCCGCGCGTCGTCGGCTTCAAGCTCAGCGGCCAGATCCCTTCGGGCGCAACGGCGACCGACGTCGTCCTGACGATCACCGAGATGCTGCGCAAGCACGGTGTCGTCGGCAAGTTCGTCGAGTTCTACGGCGAGGGCGTCTCGGCGGTGCCGCTGGCCAACCGCGCCACCATCGGCAACATGAGCCCGGAGTTCGGCTCGACCTGCGCGATCTTCCCGATCGACGAGGTCACCACCGAGTACCTCCGCCTCACCGGCCGCTCCGAGGAGTCGGTCGCCCTGGTCGAGGCCTACGCCAAGGAGCAGGGGCTGTGGCACGACGCCACGGTGGAGCCGAAGTACTCCGAGTACCTCGAGCTCGACCTGTCCACGGTGGTGCCCTCCATCGCCGGCCCGAAGCGCCCGCAGGACCGCATCGCGCTCACGGACGCCAAGACCTCCTTCCGCAGGGTGCTGCCGGAGTACGTCGAGCACCGCGAGGGTGACGACGTCCTTGGCGACAGCTTCCCGGCCAGCGACCCGCCCACCCCGGACAGCCCGGCCAACGGCGGCTCCGCGCCGGCCCTGACCGGCGACGGCTCCGCCCGGTCCTCGCGCCCCGTGACGGTCGCGCTGGCCGGGGGCCAGGAGGTCGAGCTCGACCACGGCATCGTGGCGATCGCCTCGATCACCAGCTGCACCAACACCTCCAACCCCTCGGTCATGCTCGCGGCGGCGCTGCTCGCCAAGAAGGCCGTGGACAAGGGCCTGGCCTCGGCGCCGTGGGTCAAGACCTCCCTGGCCCCCGGGTCCAAGGTCGTCATGGACTACTACGAGAAGGCCGGCCTGATCCCCTACCTGGAGAAGCTGGGCTTCCACCTGGTCGGCTACGGCTGCACCACGTGCATCGGCAACTCGGGCCCGCTGCCGGAGGAGGTCTCCGCCGCGGTGCAGGAGAACGACCTCGCGGTCACCTCGGTGCTCTCGGGCAACCGCAACTTCGAGGGCCGGATCAACCCGGACGTGAAGATGAACTACCTGGCCTCGCCGCCGCTGGTCATCGCCTACGCCCTCGCCGGCACGATGGACTTCGACTTCGAGACCGACGCGCTCGGCAAGGACACCGACGGCAACGACGTGTTCCTGCGCGACATCTGGCCGACGCCGCAGGAGGTCGAGCGCACCATCGCGACCTCGATCAACCAGGAGATGTTCTCCACGGACTACGCCGACGTCTTCGCCGGCGACCAGCGCTGGCAGTCGCTGCCCACGCCCGAGGGCGAGACCTTCGCGTGGGACGGCGAGTCGACCTACGTGCGCAAGCCCCCGTACTTCGAGGGCATGTCCATGGACATCACCCCGGTCGAGGACGTCGAGGGCGCCCGCGTGCTGGCCAAGCTGGGTGACTCGGTGACCACCGACCACATCAGCCCCGCCGGCTCGATCAAGGCCGACAGCCCGGCCGGCCGCTACCTGGCCGAGCACGGTGTGGAGCGCAAGGACTTCAACTCCTACGGCTCCCGCCGCGGCAACCACGAGGTCATGATCCGCGGCACCTTCGCCAACATCCGGCTGAAGAACCTGCTGCTGGACGGCGTCGAGGGCGGCTTCACCCGCAACTTCCTCGCCGGCGGCGAGCAGGCCGCGATCTTCGACGCCGCGGCCGCCTACCAGGAGGCCGGCGTCCCGCTGGTCATCCTCGCCGGCAAGGAGTACGGCTCCGGCTCCTCCCGGGACTGGGCCGCCAAGGGCACCCGCCTGCTCGGTGTCAAGGCGGTCATCGCCG
>DASSPC010000286.1:0-7048 GCA_035699865.1 Oryzihumus sp.
CGCAGCCACTCGCGCACGGTGGCCTCGTCGGTGGCGCCCTCGACCTTGACCCGGGTGCGCAGGGAATCGACCAGCTCGGTCGTCGCCTCGACCCCGAGGTCGGAGGTCAGCAGGGTGTCCTCGACGTCCTCCCAGGTCTGCTCGTCCAGGCCACCGCGGGAGAGCAGCGACAGCAGGCCCTGCCCCATGGCCGAGTTGGAGCGGGCCAGGCGGGCGCGCAGCCGCTGGAGCCGGCCGACCGCGGGCGCGGGGGTCTCGACCGTGGGGGCCGGCACCGGCTCGACCACGGGCGGCTCGAGCAGGTCGACCCCGGGCGACGTCTCCACGGTCCGCTTGGGGGTGTCCCGGGGCGGGGCGGACTCGTCGCCGACGGAGGGCTCCCGCGTGACCGGCGGCGCGCTCGGGGCCTGAGGCGGCAGCTGCTTGTCCTTGCCGCCGCGGCTGCGCAGCAGCCCGACGAGCAGGCCGACGCCGGCGAGGGCGATGAGGACGACGAGGGCGAGGATCTCCTGGGTCTGGCTCACAACGCACCATTGTCCCAGAACCGCGGGCGTGTGACGCCCGCGCGGACGTGCGCCATCGGGGCGGGCGGCCCCGGACGCAGGTATGCCGTGCCCCTCACCTCACGGTGAGGGACACGGCATACCGGTGCAGGGGTCACTGCGGGGCGGCGATGCTCCAGATCCCGCGACCGTGGGTGGCCACGTAGACGTTGCCGTCCGGTCCGGCCTCGACGTCCATCACCGTGGTGGTGGGCAGCCCGGTGCCGAGCACGGACCAGTCGGTCGCCCCCGGCGCACGGTAGAACGTCGCCAGGTCGGTGCCGAGGACCAGCCCGCCGTTCGCCAGCTGCTTGACCGAGCTGGCGGGCACGTCGGGCAGGTTGGCGGAGATGTCGCTCCACGTGGCGCCGCCGTCGGTGGTCTCGTAGACGTGGCCGACGCCCGCACCCGGGCCCTCGGTGAACCGGCGGGAGAAGCCGTTGACCGCGAGGTAGGCGTGCTGGGTGTTGGTCGGGTCGATGCCGACGCCGGCGAGGAACCGGTTGGGCACCGAGCTCGGGTCCAGCGTGGCAGTCACGTCGTGCCAGGTGCCGCCGGCGTTGGTGGCCACGCCCCGCTTGAAGCCCGCGTTGTTGCACGGACCGCACCAGGTCACGTAGCCGACGCCGCCGTGCATCGCCACCGCGGTGGCCGAGTGCCCGGCGCCGAGGTCGAACGCCTTGGCCCACTCGGTGGCGCTGCGCATGCCCCAGCCCTTGTCCGAGGTGTAGACGTAGCGACCACCGGTGATGAACCCCCTGGAGTCCTGGGAGTCCACGGCGATCGGGGCGATGAAGCGCGGCGAGGGGTCACCGGGGTTGAGGCTCCACGAGCTCGCCTGGTCCGCGCTGAGGGCGCCCTTGTTGAGCGCGCAGTTGTTCGTGATCTTGATGTCGAGGTTGACGTACTCCTGCAGCTGGTTGCACCCGTTGGCCGGGTCGGCCGCACCGTCGCCGCCGTCACCACCGAAGTTGGAGCCCATGGTGGTGTCGCCGTTGGTGCCGTCGGGCTTGACGTTGAACAGGTTGGACACGCCGTTGTCCTGCAGGCCGCCGGAGACGACGACGCCGCCGTTCTTCGTGTCCTTGCCGACCGAGACGGAGTAGTACTGCAGGGCGTCCATCGACCCGTCCTCGGTCATGGACTTCCAGTCGGTGCCGTTGCCGTTGGCGTTGTTGGTGCCGTTGACCGGGCGACGGTAGATGCCGCCGTCGTTGCCGATGAAGACCACGGGGCTGCCGCCGGCCGTGCCGACCGTGACCGAGTGCTGGTCGGAGTGCGGCGCCATCGGGCAGGTGTTCTTGGCGTCACTGATGTCCCAGCACGGGAAGCCGAAGTTCCAGTACGGCGCGATGGCCGCCCAGTGCGAGCCGGCGTCCTTGGTCTCGAAGACCTCCTCCAGGCCCGCCCAGACGTGGTCGGGGTTGGCCGGGTCCACCTGGAGGAACTGGTTGTACCAGGCCTGCACGCCCACGGCATACCCCTTGCGGTCCAGGGCGGAGCCGGAGTTGTGCAGCTGCTGCGACGTGGCGATCTGGTTCCACGGACCGTTCGGCGAGCCCGTCTTGGACACGTAGATGCCGGCCAGGCTGCTGGAGGAGTTGATCTTGCTCGGCGCCTGCACCATCGCGTAGAGCCGGGAGCCGTCCTTGCTGAACGCGAAGGTCGTGTAGCCGATGTCCGAGCCGTTGCTGATGCCGCCGAGGACGACCGGCAGCTTCTTCCAGCTCGACGGGCCCTTGGTGAAGTCCTGCGTCTCGTAGAACCCGTTGTAGGTGTCGCCGGAGCGCCAGCCGATGGCCGCCACGACGTGCTTGGGGTTCTTCGGGTCGACCGCGATGTCGTTGACGATGTTCTTGTATGCCGCGTTGGTGGGGCCCGAGGCCGAGTCACCCTTCCACTGCGAGCCGGCCGGGACCAGGACGGTGCCGGCGTCGTCGGTGATCTGCGGCATCCAGTCCGGGTTGGGGTAGAACGCCGGCTTCCAGTCACCGGAGGCGCTCGAGGCGTCGTGGTACCAGACGCCACGGTTCGTGGCGGCGAAAACCGTGCCGCCGCCCCAGCGGAGACGGCCGATCGTGGTCGACTCCAGCTCCTTGCCGCCGACGCGGTCGCTCGGCGAGAACGAGCCCGCGGCGGGCGTCGCCAGGCGGTAGACGCCGGCGCCGACGTAGGACGTGCCGCCGGTGTTGGCCTCTCCGGTGGCGTACCAGAGCGCGCCGTCGCCGGCGAGCTGCAGGTCACCGCCGCTGAGCGAGGGCAGCGCGTCGGCGATCGGGGTCCACGCCCCGCCGCCGGTGCTCGAGCGCCACACGCCACCGTTGGCGCCGGCGGCGTAGACGTGCCCCAGTGCGTCGGCGGCCAGGCCGGTGACGCGGCCGGTCACGTGCCCGGCCCCGCCGGAGGAGTTGGAGTACCAGTCGCGGTAGCGCGGGTCGTCGGCGTCGTAGGGCACCTTGGTGACCTCATGCCAGTTCCCGGCGGTGTGCGACATGGAGCTCAGGGCGGTGAACGCGGCACCGTAGGCGCCGGGTGCCACGATCCCCGAGGGCGCGGTGCGCGCTTGGGCGAACTCGTCGGCGATCGAGAAGGCCTCCTTGGACTCGTTCTGCGCCTCGGCGGGGTTGCCGCCGGCGATCATGAGCGCCTTCTCCATGACGGCGGCGTTGTAGTGCCGCCCCTCGAACTGGTGCTCGAGCCACATCTCGCGCAGCTCGTAGCGCCCGGCGTAGCCGCCGACGGCGCCGGCCACAAGGGCCAGGCCGAGCGTGCCGGCAATGAATTTGCGTCGCTTGGTCAGCGAGGTCCGCATGTCCCCTCCTGGGAGACCCGGCGGGGCGTTGCCCCCTGGTGGCGCGGAGCCGTGTTCTCGACCCCGCGGAAACGCCCCGGGGGTCCCGGGGCACCACCTGCGGACCTTAGGCGGGCATGGGCCACCACCGGCAGTGGTGACAGTGGTTTCTTGAGGAAACCTTTACCTTTTCCGACCGGGAACCCCGCGCGGGGTCGGCGACCGACCGGCGGGGCCGCGCGGCCGCTACTCCGGCGTCTTGGAGGAGCTGCTGTCGGTGACCTTGTCCTTCGCGCTCGAGAGCGCCTCGCCGGTCTTCTCCACAGCGGCCTGGGTCACCTCGGTGGCCTTCTCCACGGCGGTCCCGGTCGCCTCCTTGACCTGGGCCACGACCTCCTCGCCGCGGGCGGTCAGGATGTCGCGCCCCTGACGGCGGGCCGGCACGGCCACCACGCCGACGACTGCTACGGCAAGACCCAGGCACAGCAGCATTCCGACGATGAGGACGACCATGGGTCCACGATGCCCCCGCCTGCTGTGGCGCGACAAATCCACCGGTGCCCCTGTGACGGGTGTCACCTCCCGCGGCGGACGGGACGGTTTGTCAGGCGGGCTGGACGTCCCTGATCCGCTGGGACACCACGGTCGTCACGCCGTCGCCACGCATGGTCACGCCGTAGAGCGCGTCGGCGATCTCCATGGTGCGCTTCTGGTGGGTGATGACGATGAGCTGGCTGGAGTCACGCAGCTCCTCGAAGAGCGTGATGAGCCGGCCGAGGTTGGTGTCGTCGAGGGCGGCCTCGACCTCGTCCATGATGTAGAAGGGGCTGGGGCGCGCCTTGAAGATCGCCACCAGCAGCGCCACGGCGGTCAGCGAGCGCTCACCGCCGGAGAGCAGCGACAGGCGCTTGATCTTCTTGCCCGGCGGACGGGCCTCGACCTCGATGCCGGTGGTCAGCATGTTCGCCGGGTCGGTGAGCACGAGCCGGCCCTCGCCGCCGGGGAACAGCCGCTGGAACACGCGCTCGAACTGGGCCGCGGTGTCGTGGTAGGCCTCGGTGAAGACGCGCTCGACCCGCTCGTCGACCTCGCGGACGATGTCGAGCAGGTCGCGCTTGGAGCTCTTGAGGTCCTCGAGCTGCTCGGTGAGGAACTTGTGCCGCTCCTCCAGCGCGGCGTACTCCTCCAGGGCCAGCGGGTTGACCCGGCCGAGCTGGGCCAGCTTGCGCTCGGCCGAGCGCAGCCGCTTGGCCTGGGCCTCCCGGACGTAGGGCTGCGGCTGCAGCGCGTCCGCCTCCTCCTGGCCCATGTCGGGGTCCGGCACCACCGGCACCATCTGGTGCGGGCCGTAGTCCTCGATGAGCACCTCGGGGTCGATGCCGAGCTCCTCGACCGCCCTGGCCTGCAGGGTCTCGATCCGGAGCCGCTGCTGCGCCCGGGCCACCTCGTCGCGGTGGACCGAGTCGGTCAGCTCGCGCAGCTCGTCACCCAGGGTGCCCATCTCGCGACGGACCTGGGCCAGGGCGGCGTCGCGCTCGGTGCGCTCGCGCTCGGCCGCGGTCCGCTCGGCGGTCGCCTGCTCCAGGGAGCGGCTCACTGCCTCGACCGCGTATGCCGCGCCGCGACGCACGGCCTCGGCCACCGTGGCCTGGCGCCGGCGCCGCTCCCGGCGCGCGGCCGCGCGTTCACGCGCGGCCAGCTCGTTGCGGGCCGCGGCCTCGAGGGAGTCCGCCCGTCCGGACATGGCCCGTGCGCGCTCCTCCCGGGTGCGCAGGGTCAGCCGCAGCTCGGTCTCGGCACCGCGGGCCGCCGTGGCGGCCTGCTCGAGGCGGTCGCGCTCGGCAGTCGAGGGCTCCTCCTCGGTCGGCTCGGCGCCGGCGTCCTCCAGTCGCTGCTCGAGGGAGGCGAGCTCGTCGCGGTCGGCGACCAGGGCCGCCTCGGCCGTGGCGATGGCCTTCTCGGTGCGCTCGGCCTCGGCGCGGGCCGAGCGGACCGAGCCGCCGAGGTGTCCCAGGCGCTCGGCGACCGCGGCCATCCGTGCGTCGGAGTCGTGCAGGCGCTCCAGCGCCGCCTCGACCGCCTCGCCGAGCTCGGCGACCTGCTCCCGGGCGCCGGCCAGCGCGAAGCGGGCCTGCTCACCGCGACGGGTTGCGTCCTGCACCTGCTCGCGGGTCTCCTCGACCGCGGCCTGGACCTCGATGAGGCTGGGCGCCGACGCGCTGCCGCCACGGGCGAAGCCGGGGGCGAAGACGTCGCCGTCGGGCGTGACCGCGCTCACCCCGTCACCACGACGCGCCAGCCCGGCCGCGGCCTCGGCGTCGGGCACGAGCGCCACCTTGTCCAGCAGCTGCTCCAGGGCCGGGCGCACGGAGTCCGGTGAGGTGGTGACGTCCAGCGCCCACGAGGCACCGGCGGGCAGCGCCGGCCAGGTGGCGCGCTCCCCCGGCCGGGCGGTCTGGGCCACGAGCAGCCCCGCCCGACCGGCGTCGTCGGCGCGCAGGGTGCGCAGCGCGTCGCCGGCCGCCTCGACCGAGTCGACGGCCACGGCGTCGGCTGCCCAGCCCAGGGCGGCGGCGACGGCGGCCTCGTGGCCGTGGGCGACCTGCAGCAGGGCGGAGACCGACCCGATGACCCCGCCGACCCGGTCCGCCGCGGCGAGCAGGGCGGCGGCGCCGTCCTTGCGCCGCAGGCCCAGCTCCAGGGCCTCGAGGCGGGCGGTGAGGCTCGCGCGGTCACGCTCTGCGTTCCGCTCGGCATCGACCCAGCGCTCGCGCTCGGCCTCGGCCGTCTCCAGGGCCGCAGCGGCCTCCTCGTAGGCCGAGTCCAGGCCCTCCTCGCCCTCCTCGTCGACGGCGACCGAGGCCTCCAGCTCGGCGAACTCCGCCTCGGCGGCGGCCGCCCGCTGGCGGCTCTGCTCGGCGGTCTGGCGCAGGCGGCCGATCTCGGCCTCCCCCGCCTCGATCCGGCTGCGTCGCGCCGCGACCTGGCCGGAGAGCCGGGCCAGGCCCTCCCGCCGGTCGGCAGCCGCGCGGACCAGCCGGGCCAGACGCTGCTGCTCCTCGGCGAAGGCCTTCTCCAGCTCGGAGCGCTCGGTCGTGGCCTGCTCCAGCGCCTGCTTGGCCTGAGCGATCTCGGCGTGCAGCGCCTGCTCCTGCTCACGGATGGTGGCGGCCTGGGCGCGCAGCTGCTCGGGGTCACGCCCGGAGCCCTGGCCCGCCTCGGAGTCGTCCTCGGACAGCAGGCGCACCCGCTCGGCGGCGAGCGACCCGGTGGCGGTGAGGCGCTCACGCAGCGAGGACAGGGCGAACCAGCGCTCCTGGGCGCGGGTGAGCTGCGGCGCGGCCTCGGCGGCCTGCCGCTCGAGCTCGGCGAGCCGGGCGCGCACGTCGGTCAGCGCCTCCTCGACCTCGGTGCGCCGGGCGATCAGCGCGGTCTCGTCGGCGACCTCCTGCTCCAGGGTGCTGGTGAGCTGGATCAGGTCGTCGGCCAGCAGGCGCAGCCGGGCGTCACGGGCGTCCGCCTGGATCACGGCGGCCTTGCGGGCGGCCTCGGCCTGACGTCCGAGCGGGCCGAGCTGGCGGCGGATCTCCCCCGTCAGGTCGGTGACGCGGGTGAGGTTGGCCTCCATCGCCTCGAGCTTGCGCAGCGCGCGCTCCTTGCGCTTGCGGTGCTTGAGGACGCCCGCGGCCTCCTCGATGAACCCGCGGCGCTCCTC
>DASSPC010000287.1:0-4395 GCA_035699865.1 Oryzihumus sp.
TACCCAACAGAGCACCCGACCCTCCCGACAGCGGAGTGATGCCCTACTCGAGAGAAGATCGTGCACCGGGTCGGCTAGGGCAACAAGCTCGCCACCATGCCCATCACCGGTCCCAGTGCTCCGGGTCCTCGAGGCCCGCCGGGGTCAGCGGGCCCGCGGTCCGCTCGTGCTGCAGCCAATCTCCGGCAATCCGATCGATCGACGCGACCGCGGTCGACCTCAGCACCGCCGGCAGCGGCGTGCTCACCCTCCCGGTCGGCGAACCGCTGCCGCTCGAACGCGACGCCGAGGCCCACGCCCGCATCGACACCCGGCCCTCGCCAGCGCGTCCTGCTGGACCTCGGTCCCGGGCACACGACGCGAGCCCGCTGATGTCCGTGCATTCCCGCGGCAGGCTTCGTTGCCTGACGCCAGGACCTTTGAACGACCGGGATGGGAGATGCCGTAAGGCAACGGTCCGCGGGCAGGCAGCGGAATGGTCAAGCTCAACGGACGAACAGCATGGCACCGAGGAACGCGATGACCGCCGTGAAGAGCAGGGGCATCGTGACCGTCTCGGGCCACGATTGTCTGGTCCCTGCGATCCCCAGCGTCACGAGCGCCGCAGCCAGGACGAAACCGACGACCGGCAGGAAACCGGCGACGGTGAAGGCGATCAAGCCCCACGCGAGGGTTCTTCCGGCGAACTTGGCAGCGAAGATGACCATCAGTAACGCACTCCTCCGCGGTAAGCCTGTGGAAGGGTTGCGCGGCCCGCGGATCCCGTCTCAGGCTTTCGTTGAGTCAGTCGATGCCCGCGTGACCCGCAGCGGCCGGGGCGGCCAGGTCGGCAGTGCAGAAGGCGCAGCGCGTGGCGCCGATCGGGATCGAGGACAGGCAGTACTGGCAGGTGGTGGTCGGCCCAGGCTCCTCGGCGCCCGGCTTGTACCGGGCCATGAGCTTGTTAACGGGGATGACGACGAAGAAGTACACGGCCGCTGCGATGAGCAGGAAAGCCAGCAGCGCGTTGATGAACTCCCCATAAAGGAACTTGCTCCCGTTAAGGGTGAAGTAGAGCCCTGAGAAATCCGGCTTGCCGCCGATGGCCCCGATGACTGGGGTGATGAAGTCCTTGACCAGTGCGGTGACCAGCGCGCCGAACGCGGCGCCGATGACGATGCCGACCGCAAGGTCGACGACGTTTCCCCGGAGGATGAAGTCACGGAATCCCTTGACCATGCCCTGCCCCGTCCTGAAAGACGCCCCGGGCTGGGGCGCATGTCCATGATGCTGGCACGCTGCCTGGCGCCGCGGGGCAGTTGGGCACAAACACAGTGTTCAGCCAACCTGATGCCAGGTCGGAAGACGGCGCCTCTTTCAGCCCATCTGTGTGGCTGGCTCGCCCTCGGTGGGCAACGGAAACCGGGTCGTCTCTTCGTAGCCCATGACGGCCAGTACGGCGGGAGCGAGTGCGCGCACCAGGTCCGGGTCCAGTCGCCCGTGAGTCGCGGATCGCAGCAACACGTCCAGATCGAGCCGCAGGCGAATGGCTGAGCGCACCAGGTGGTGGAGCTCCGGGACGGGATCGTTCATGGTCGGCCTCGCTTTGGCAGACGCGCTTCAGGTCAGCACAGCCGGAGAACAGCCGGCGCGGTAGGGACCTCCAGCCCGGTAGTGCTCCTGGGAGGCGTCCCGGACGGTTGGCATCTGCAGGCTGCGACCGTTTTGGCGGAGTTCCGCCATGCAGCGGTCAAGGGGCCGTCTCTTCACCGCAGTGGCCACCGACCTGCACAGGGTGGTGCCTTCCAGGCGTGGATCGCTGGCTGCACCCACGCCAACCGGGATCCCTCAAGAAAGGCGCAAGATGCAGCGGAAGGCCCGGATCTGGTAGCGCTTTCAGCAATACCTTCCGACGAATCTTCGGAAGTCAGGGGGCTTGTCATGACCGTCTCGCTCGAATACCTCTTTAGTGACGCCGACCTACTGCGTGCTGTGGTTCGGGCCCGGGTGGCGGTCGACGCTGCCGGAATTGGGGGTGGTCGTCTGCAGTGGCTTACGGCACTGGAGGCCGAGATGGACCGTCGGCTGGCCGCACGTCGGCTCCGGTCCTCGGCCGCCTTCGCCGAGCTGGCCGTCGTGTCATAGACCATCAACGCGCCGGCCCGGATGAGTGTCTCGGCCGGGCGCTTCTAGTCCGCCAGCGTCGCCTGCAGAGCCAACCCGGGCTCCGCCTCATCCGGGAGGCCCGCAGGCCCGCGCGAAGTGCTGCACACACCCGCATGCCTCCGGGCGCGGCCCCCTCGGACACCCGGCGCAGGTCGACGCGCGGGCCAGCTCATCTTGCGCCAGCAACTGCGCGACGACGTCGTCAGGGTTCGGATCGCCACCATTCGGCCCGTGTGCGGCCGTTAGTCGGAACGCGTCCGAAGGCCAGCGTGCCAGGTCCGGGGGTGGATCGAGGGACGCGGCAGGACGCCTGACGCGCACCTCGGAAACCCGTCGGCTGAGGAGCCAGGGTCTCCCCGGCGGGGCCGGAGGTTGGGGGACAGCGTCGGGTAGCGACGTCATCCACCAGTGTCGGCGTCAGCGACCGGACGCCGCAGGTGGCGTTGGGGATCCAGTCCACCGCTCCCAACGAGACCACAACCGCTCTGCGCGGGTGGGATGCGCGTGCGGCTTCCATCCTGCCCGATGTGAGTGCAAGACCCCGCGCGCGTGGGCATGCAGGCCGCGCCGATCCGCCCGGGTCAGCGAGGTCACGCAACCGAGGATGACGCACGTCCCACCGGCCAGCAGCCAGAGCAGCACGGCTGGCGGAGCGAGCACGGTCAGCATGAGCATCGCGCCCAACAGCAGGAACGGGGCGAAGCCAGCCACTGTCGGACCTACCCGTCGTTGGTCGGTGCGCCGCGGCGACCGCCGATCCGTGTGTTCGATCACTAGCGTCCCCACTCTTGTCGTCTCGACAGCACGTGCAGTCGTCCGCTGGTTGCCCCCGGCGCCAAGAATCTGTACCTCCCGCGCGATCGACACGCCCGCATCGCTGGCAAATGACCCCAGGACCACCCGGTCTGACTAACCCGTGCCCCAGCCGGTCAGGCACCCGCAACGCCCGGTTCTTGGGATCCGTGGTTGTGGACTACTGGGAGTCGGCGGTCGTGGCTGAGGTAGAGCGGGGCCGGGGCACTGCTTGTGGGCCGCTTGGTGCCAAGGCGCGGGCGAGCCCGACCCTGCGAATGCAACGGCCCGAAGGTCCCTGCTGAGTCCCGCGTCAGCCCGTGGAATACACGGCATGCTTACCGACAGTCGCCCTGCGACCCCGCCGCCAGCTGCCGTCTCCGAGTGCAAGGACCAAATCCCGGTGCGCCAGATGCCCCAGGCTGCGCCGTCACACCACGCGTATGCCGCGCGGCGAGCCGCCAGCCCCCGCGCCCGCATGCTGCGCGCCCTGACGCGCCGCAACCTCGCCTGAGCGCCTACCCGACCGCAGCGCGGCGCACGCCGCGCTCGTGCCTGTTGGGCGTAGGACAGAAACCGCTGAACCTTTGTTCCCGCCGAACGGTCCGCGCGGGAGACAAAGAGCGAAGTATCCGCGGGTCAGAATCCGGCTCCGGGTTGCCCGCGGAATGACGGTCACCGGCAATGCGTCCGTGGCGTGCGTGACCCCGGCTTCCCCGCTCCGCGATGACGGACTGATCGAAGACACCACGCTGCGCGCCGCCGGCGCAGACCTACGCCTGCGGCATCCACATGTACTGGGCGGTGTCGCAGACCTCGGCGAACCCGATTCGCTCGTAGACCGGTCGGCCCATCGGTGTGGTGTGCAGGATCGCGTGCTTGGCGCCGCGTGCTTGGCCTTCGGCCAGGAGCGCCTCGGTGACCGCGCCGCCGATGCCGCGGCCGCGGAACTCTTCCAGAGTTGCGACGACGTACAGCCCGACTGTCTCTCCAGTCACCAGGCCGAGGCCGCCCGCGACAGCCTGACCGTCCACCCTCGCGAACACGCTGAACGTGTTGGCCCGGGCGAACGCGGTCGCGTGGGCCATCAGCGGCCCTCGTGACGCCGCTGGCAGACCGAACGCGCGCAGGAGAGTGTCCACAGACTCCGCCTGGTCCGGCGACCCGGCTACGAGCTCAACGCCCGCCGGAGCGGGCGCCGGCTCCCACCTGTCCAGGTCGAGGTGCATACCGGGGACGTCCATGCGCGCCATACCGTGTCCGTCAAGCACGCGCTCCAGCTCCGGGGCCGTCGTTGTCGGCGTCACCCACCAGAACCACGGCACGCCGCGCGCCACGAACGCGTCCGCGACCTCCTTGGCGCGGCTGCCCCAGTCATCGAACCGGGCCTCGCACACGCCGTTGAACAGATGAGATGGCACCGGCGAAGAGCAAGCCTGTACGTCCAGCGCGCTGCAG
>DASSPC010000288.1:0-2907 GCA_035699865.1 Oryzihumus sp.
GTCGACCTGACCGGGCGACCCCGCGCGACCGTCGCGGTGCGCGCCCCTAGGCTCGCCCCATGAGCCCCGTCTACGACTGCACCACGCAGGAGGGCCTGGCCACCGGGGTGGCCGAGGCCGCCGAGGCCGTCCGCCGCGGCGAGGTCGTCGTCCTGCCCACCGACACCGTCTACGGCGTCGGCGCCGACGCGTTCTCCCCGGACGCGGTCGCCGCCGTCCTGGCCGCCAAGGGGCGGGGCCGCGAGATGCCCCCGCCGGTGCTGGTGCCCAACCCCAGGACCGTCGACGGCCTCGCGACCCAGGTCCCGGCCTACGCCCGCGACCTGATCCAGGAGTTCTGGCCCGGCCCGCTGACGCTCGTGCTGCTCGCGCAGTCCTCGCTCATGTGGGACCTGGGCGACACCAACGGCACCGTGGCGCTGCGGATGCCCGAGGACGACGTGGCGCTGGCGCTGCTCGACGCGGTCGGCCCCATGGCCGTGACCAGCGCCAACCTCACCGGCCAGCCGGCCGCGACGTCGGTCACCGAGGCGGCAGCCCAGCTCGGCGCGGCGGTCAGCGTCTACCTCGACGCCGGGCCGACGACCAGCAACACGCCCTCGACCATCGTCGACTGCACGGGTGACCAGCCGGCGGTGCTGCGCGAGGGCGCGATCAGCGCCGACCGGCTGCGCGAGGTGCTGGGCGAGACCGAGCTGCGCGCCTAGCCTGCCGCCATGGGGCGCATCCGGGTCGGCATCTCGGGGTGGCGCTACCCGGCGTGGCGCGGCACCTTCTACCCGCCGGGCCTGGTGCAGCGCGAGGAGCTGGCCTTCGCCGCGGGCCGACTGACCTCCATCGAGGTCAACGGCTCCTTCTACTCCCTGCAGCGCCCGGGCAGCTACGCGGCCTGGCGGGACCAGACGCCCGAGGACTTCGTCTTCGCGGTCAAGGGTGGGCGCTTCATCACCCACCTGAAGAAGCTCGCCGGCGTCGAGACAGCGCTGGCCAACTTCTTCGCCTCCGGGGTGCTGGCGCTCGGGCCCAAGCTCGGCCCGGTGCTGTGGCAGCTGCCGCCGACGCTGGGCTTCGACGCCGGGCGCCTCGCCGACTTCTTCGCCCAGCTGCCGCGCACGCAGGACGAGGTGGCGGCGCTGGCCAGCCGCCATGACGACAAGCTGGCGGACGACCAGGTTCTCACCGCGCCGCTCGCCGGCCTCGGCCCCACCCGGGTCCGCCACGCCCTCGAGGTGCGCCATGCGAGCTTCGCCACCGCGGAGCTGACCGCCCTTCTCCGCGAGCACGACGTGGCCGTGGTCGTCGCCGACACCGCGGGGAAGTGGCCGATGATCGAGGAGGTCACCTCCGACTTCGCCTACGTGCGGCTGCACGGGGCCGAGGAGCTCTACGCCAGCGGCTACACCCCGGAGGCGCTGCAGCGGTGGGCCACGACGGTGCGCGGGTGGGCCGACGGCGGGGCCGACGTCTTCGTCTACTTCGACAACGACGCCAAGGTCCGCGCGCCCTTCGACGCCCAGGCCCTCATCGCCCTCCTCGCCCCGCCCGGCTGACCGGTCGTCCCGCGCCCGGACGCCGCCGAACGGTCCACAAGCGGACGCAATAGAGTGGCCGCGAGCAGACTGCCCTCACCCCCTCTTGCCGTGACGGAGAGCCCGCATGACCGCTGACCAGACCTTCTACGGCCCCGACTTCGGGGCCCTCCAGGAGCAGGACCCCGAGATCGCGGGGGTGCTCCTCTCCGAGCTCGACCGGGTCCGCAGCGGCCTGCAGCTGATCGCGAGCGAGAACCTCACCAGCCCCGCGGTCCTCGCGGCCCTGGGCTCGACGCTGTCCAACAAGTACGCCGAGGGCTACCCGGGCCGGCGCTACTACGGCGGCTGCTCGGAGGTCGACAAGGCCGAGAGCATCGGCATCGAGCGGGCCAAGCGGCTCTTCGACGCCGACCACGCCAACCTCCAGCCGCACTCGGGCGCCAGCGCCAACCAGGCGGTCTACGGGGCGTTCTGCCAGCCCGGCGACACCATCCTGGCGATGTCCCTGCCGCACGGCGGCCACCTGACCCACGGCACGAAGGTCTCCTTCAGCGGCAAGTGGTTCAACGCCGTCCACTACGGCGTCAACAAGGACACCGAGGACATCGACTACGACCAGGTGCGTGACCTCGCCCGCGAGCACAAGCCCAAGGTCATCGTCGCCGGCGGCTCGGCGATCCCGCGCCTGATCGACTTCCAGTTCTTCCGCGAGGTCGCCGACGAGGTCGGCGCGATCTTCTGGGTCGACGCCGCGCACTTCATCGGCCTCGTCGCCGGAAAGGCGATCCCCAGCCCCGTGCCCTACGCGGACGTGGTCACCTTCACCACCCACAAGGTCCTGCGCGGCCCGCGCGGTGGCGCGCTGGTCTGCAAGGAGGAGCACGCCGCCAAGCTCGACAAGGCCGTGTTCCCGATGATGCAGGGCGGGCCGCTGATGCACGCCATCGCGGCCAAGGCGGTCAACTTCGGCGAGTGCCTGCGCCCGGAGTACCAGACCTACGCCAAGCAGGTCATCGCCAACGCCCAGCAGCTGGCGACGTCGCTGGGGGAGAAGGGCATCCGCCCGATCACCGGCGGCACCGACACCCACCTGTCGCTGCACGACCTCCAGGGCGTCGGTGTCACGGGCAAGGACGCCGAGGCGCGCTCCGACGCAGCTGGCATCGTCCTCAACAAGAACGCCATCCCGTTCGACCCCCAGCCGCCGAACACCGCCTCGGGCATCCGTGTCGGCACCCCGTCGGTCACCACTCAGGGCATGGGCACCGAGGAGATGAAGGTCATCGCCGACCTCATCCACCGCGCGGTCACCCAGACCGACGGCGACCCCGACCACCCGGTCGCCAAGGACGTGCGCGCCGAGGTGGGCGACCTC
>DASSPC010000289.1:0-5871 GCA_035699865.1 Oryzihumus sp.
CTCCGGTGACGCCACCATGGACTTCGGCATCACCCACAAGCGCAGCCGCGGCGTGGCCGAGGCCAGCGCCAAGGGCGTGCACTACCTGATGAAGAAGAACAAGATCACCGAGGTCGACGGCTGGGGGACGCTCACCGGCACGACCTCGATGGACGTCAAGAGCTCCGACGGCCAGGTCCAGCAGCTGACGTTCGACAACCTCATCGTCGCCACGGGCGCGACCACCCGCCTCATCCCCGGCACCTCGCTCAGCGACCGGGTCGTGACCTATGAGGAGCAGATCCTCACCGACCAGCTCCCCGAGTCGATCATCATCGCCGGCTCCGGCGCGATCGGCGTCGAGTTCGCCTACGTCATGAAGAACTTCGGCGTCGACGTCACCATCGTCGAGTTCCTCGACCGGATGGTGCCGACCGAGGACGCCGACGTGTCCAAGGAGCTGCTGAAGCAGTACAAGAAGCTCGGCGTGAAGGTGCTGCTGTCCACCAAGGTCGAGGGCATCGACGACTCCGGCGACAAGGTCAAGGTCACCGTCAGCAAGGACGGCAAGCAGGAGGTCCTCGAGGCCGACAAGGTCCTCCAGGCCATCGGCTTCGCGCCGCGGGTCGACGGCTACGGCCTCGACAAGACCGGGGTCGAGCTCACCGACCGCGGTGCGATCGCGGTCGATGCGCGCGGCCGCACGAACGTCGACGGCGTCTACGCGATCGGTGACGTCACCGGCAAGCTCATGCTCGCCCACACCGCCGAGGCGATGGGGGTCGTCGCCGCCGAGACCATCGCCGGCGCGGAGACCCTGGAGATCAACTTCGACATGATCCCGCGCGCGACGTTCTGCCAGCCGCAGATCGCGTCGTTCGGCTACTCCGAGGCCCAGGCCAAGGAGAAGGGCTACGACGTCAAGGTCGCGCAGTTCCCGTTCTCGGCCAACGGCAAGGCCCGTGGCATGGCCGAGGGCGTCGGGTTCGTCAAGATCGTCGCCGACGCCACGCACAACGAGATCATCGGGGCCCACCTGATCGGCCCCGAGGTGACCGAGCTGCTGCCGGCGCTGACGCTGGCCCAGCAGTGGGACCTCACCGCCGACGAGGTGGCCCGCAACGTCTTCGCCCACCCGACCCTGTCCGAGGCGGTCAAGGAGGCCGTCGAGGGCATCGCCGGGCACATGATCAACCTCTGAGCCCGACCCACCCGGCCCGGGTGGCGGCGTCCCGCGCCACCACCCGGGCCGAGTCGCGTCCCGGGTCGGTCAGGGGGCGCTCCCACGGGTCGCCAGGACGCCTCAGGTGGGCCCCTGCGCCGCCACCGGACCCACCTGCACCCGGATGGCCAGGATCGCCATGTCGTCGCGCTGCGGGCTCGTGCTGTAGTCCACGGCGAGCCGGCGCACCTGCTCGGCGACCGCCTGGGCCGGCATCCCCGCCGTGGCAGCGAGCTCCCGGGCCACGCCCTCGGCATTGAGCATGACGTCCCCGTCGCGGCGCTCGGTCACCCCGTCGGTGAGCGCCACCAACAGGTCCCCGCGCTGCAGCACGTGCTCCTCGGCCGTGTAGGCCACGGCGTCGACCACCCCGAGCAGCGGCTGGGGGTTGCCGACCTCGCGCACCCGACCCTCGGGCCTCACCAGGAACACCGGCGGGTGGCCGGCGTTGACCAGCGTCAGGCGCATCCGCCCACCCTCGACCTGCAGCGTGCCGCAGACCAGGGTGAGGAACCTCGAGCGCTCACCCTCCTCGAGGATCGCGGTGTTGAGCCGCTCGAGCGTGGCGGGCAGGGAGAAGCCGGCACGCACCAGCGCCTGGACCGTGTGCCGCGCCAGGCCGGTGACCGCCGCCGCCTCGGCCCCGGTGCCGCACACGTCCCCCACGACGAAGCACCAGCGTCCGTTCCCCGCGGGGAACAGGTCGTAGAAGTCGCCCCCGGCGAGGGTGTCCTCCCCGGCCGCCTCGTAGACCACCCCCACGTCGAGCCCGGGCGGTGAAGGGGTCGTCGGCGGCAGCAGGCTCTCCTGCAGCGCGCGGCCGACCGCCTGGAGGTTGCCGTGCGCCCGGGCGTTGTCGATCGCCAGCGCGGCGCGGCGCGCGATGGACTCGGCCACGAGGTAGAACTCGCTGCGCCGCAGCTCCTCGGGCGCGCGGCCGAGGGTCAGGTAGCCGATCCGACGCCGGCGGGCCACCAGCGGGATCGTCGTGACCGGCTGCCCCTGCACCTGCGGCCACAGCACCACCTCGTCGACGGTCCCCGTGGCGGCCGCCGCTGGTGGCGGCTGCGTGAGCGCCTCCCGCAGGGCGTCGACGCGGGTCTCGTCCTGGTGCCAGACCTGCTGCAGGACGGGTGCGCCGCGCTGGTCCAGCAGGTGGATGGCACACCAGCGCGCGATCCTCGGGACGACGATCTGCCCGGTGATCGCCATCGTCATGTCCTGGTCCAGCGAGGCCGCGAGCAGGTCGCCGGCGTCGGCGATGAAGGCCAGCCACTCCCGCCGCGCCCGCTCGGAGGCCTGCAGCCGGGCCCGGTCCGCGGCCACGGCGATGGAGTCGGCGAACCGCTGCAGGAGCACCGCCTGGTCGTCGGTGAACCCGTTGACCCGCGCCGAGGCCGCCCCCAGGGCGCCCACGACCCGCCCCTCGACCAGCAGGGGGACGACCGCCAGCGAGCGCAGTTCCGTGCCGGCGAGCAGCGGCACGGGGTGCTCCGCGGTGTCCGTGACCACCACCGGCCGTTCCGGGGACTGGGCCGACGGCGTCCCCGGGCTCCCGGGGGCCAGCCGGGACCCGAGGACCGCCTCGGGGAGCCCGCTCACGGCCGCGACCTCCATGTCGTCGTCGACCTCGTGCACGAGCAGGAGCCACGTCGCGTCGGCCAGGACGGGGTCCCGCACGTGCTCGACCGCGAGGGCCAGGAACTCCGTGCTGCCGAGCCGGGCCAGGGCGTCCGGGCGCAGGCCCGGGAGCACCGGCGACGGCGGCGCGGCAGGGCGCGCGGTCGCGCCCGCTGCCGGCGTGACCAGCTCACGCTGGCCCGACGGCACGAGCAGCACGACCTGGCCGCCGGCGGTGCGGCGGACCGACGTCGCGAACACCTCGACGGTGCTGCCGTCGCGGCAGGTGAGCCGGCAGGTGCCCTGCCAGCGCGCGGCGAAGCTGGGGTCGGACACGTCCGCAGGCAGGCCCTGGCCGGGCTCGGGGTCGAGCAGGTCGGCCACCGGCCGTCCGGCGACCTCCTCCGGCGGCCACCCGGACATCGCGCAGGCGTCCTCGTTCCAGTGGGTGACCCGCCCGTCGGGCGCGGTCTCGACGACCCCGACCCGGGCGGTCGCGGCCGGGTCGGCCGCCGCGGGGTGGGGCAGGCTCCCGTCGCCGCCACCGGGCAGGGGGCAGTTCGCCCACACCCGCTTGGACGTGGGGGAGTACTCCACCCCCCAGGCCGAGGACAGCGAGGCCGTGATCAGCAGCCCCCGGCCGTGCTCGGAACGGTCCTGCGGTCGCTCGGGGGCCATGGGCACCCCGCGGCCGGGGTGGTGGTCCTCGACCTCGACGCGCAGGTCGGCTCCCTGCAGCTGCAGGGCCAGCCGGGCCGGGGTGCCGGTGTGGACCACGGCGTTGGTCACCAGCTCGCTGACGACCAGGGAGACGCTGTCCAGGACCTCTGACGCGCCCCACTGCTCGAGCTGCTCGCGCGCGAAACGGCGTGCCTCCACCACGGAGCGGGCCTCCGCGGCGAACGTGCGGTGCACACGCAGGGGAGCAGGGGGCATGGCGACTCTGAGGAAGACGTTGGCTCGGGCACCTCATGGTGCCAGACTCACGGGGTCAGCAGTACGGCCGTGGCCGAGGAGGTCCACATGCCCGGCACCACCAGCACGAAGGGGGCAGAGAGCACGGGGGCGGAGGGCCATGCCGGCGACGGCGCTGACCTCGATGCCGTCGAGCTGAGGCGGCTCCTCTCCGCTCTGGAGGCCATGCGGGACGGCAACTTCAGGCGCCGTCTGCCGGTGTCCGGTGACGGTATGCCGGCCGAGCTGGCGATCGTCTACAACGAGATCGCGGAGCGTCAGCAGCACCTGCTGTCCGAGCTGACCCGGGTGCAACGCGTCGTCGGGCGTGAAGGTCGCCACAGCGAGCGCCTCCACCAGGGCCTGGGCGAGGGCGGCTGGGCGCGCTGCGCCGAGGCGGCCAACTCGATCGTCACCGACCTGGTCCGGCCGACCGGCGAGTTCGCCCGGGTCGTGGCCGCGGTGTCCGAGGGCGACCTGACCCAGCGGATGGACCTCAAGCTCGACGGCCGGCGGCTGCGGGGTGAGCCCCTGCGGGTGGCCCGCAGCGTCAACGGCCTGGTCGACCAGCTCTCCTCGATCGCCGACGAGATCACGCGCGTCACCCGCGAGGTCGGCACCGAGGGCAAGCTCGGCGGCCAGGCGAAGGTCCGCGCGGCAGACGGCAGCTGGCGCGACCTCATCGACGCGGTCAACACCATGTCCTCCCGGCTGACCGACCAGGTCCGGGACATCGCCCTGGTCACCACGGCGGTCGCCGACGGCGACCTCACCCGCTCGGTCACCGTCGAGGTGGCCGGCGAGATGGCCCAGCTCAAGACCACCGTCGACCGGATGGTGGCCCAGCTGTCCTCGTTCGCCTCCGAGGTCACCCGCGTGGCCCGCGAGGTCGGCACCGAAGGACGTCTGGGCGGCCAGGCCGACGTGCGCGGGGTCTCCGGGACCTGGAAGGACCTCACCGACTCGGTGAACATCATGGCCTCCAACCTGACCAGCCAGGTGCGGGGCATCTCCTCGGTCGCCCAGGCCGTGGCCCGCGGCGACCTCAGCCAGCAGATCACGGTCAGCGCGCGCGGAGAGGTCGCCGAGCTGGCGGACACCCTCAACTCCATGACCGCGACGCTGCAGACGTTCGCCGACGAGGTCACCCGCGTCGCGCGCGAGGTCGGCACCGAGGGCATCCTCGGCGGCCAGGCCGACGTCCCCGGCGTGGCCGGGCGCTGGAAGGACCTCACCGAGTCGGTCAACTACATGGCCGACAACCTCACCGCCCAGGTGCGGGACATCGCCCAGGTGACCACCGCCGTGGCCCGCGGCGACCTCAGCCAGAAGATCACCGTCGACGTCAAGGGGGAGCTGGCCCAGCTCAAGACCACGGTCAACGTCATGGTCGACCAGCTCTCCTCCTTCGCCGACCAAGTGACCCGCGTGGCCCGCGAGGTCGGCAGCGAGGGCATCCTCGGCGGCCAGGCCGATGTGCCCGGTGTGGCCGGCACGTGGAAGGACCTCACCGACTCGGTGAACTCCATGGCCTCCAACCTGACCAACCAGGTGCGCAACATCGCCCAGGTGACCACCGCCGTGGCCCGCGGCGACCTCAGCCAGAAGATCACCGTCGACGTGCGCGGCGAGCTCGCCGAGCTGAAGAACACGGTCAACACGATGGTCGACCAGCTCTCCTCCTTCGCCGACGAGGTCACCCGCGTCGCGCGCGAGGTCGGCGGCGAGGGCCGGCTGGGCGGCCAGGCCGCCGTCCCGGGCGTCTCGGGCACGTGGCGCGACCTGACCGACTCGGTGAACTTCATGGCCGGCACGCTCACCGCCCAGGTGCGCAACATCGCCGAGGTCACGACGGCCGTGGCCCGGGGCGACCTGACCCGCACCATCACGGTGGAGGCGCGCGGGGAGATCCTCGAGCTCAAGAACACCGTCAACACCATGGTCGACCAGCTGTCCTCGTTCGCCGACGAGGTCACCCGCGTCGCGCGCGAGGTCGGCGGCGAGGGCCGGCTGGGCGGCCAGGCCGCCGTCCCGGGCGTCTCGGGCACGTGGCGCGACCTGACCGACTCGGTGAACTTCATGGCCGGCACGCTCAC
>DASSPC010000290.1:0-4948 GCA_035699865.1 Oryzihumus sp.
CACGAGCTGGAGACCTCCGGCGCGATCATGGTGATCGAGGACGGCAAGCCGGTCGGCGTGCTCACCCGGGCCGACCTGCTGGGCTTCCTCGTCGACTGAGGACAGCCCGACCGAACACCGCTCAGCCCGCGTTTCCGGACCGCCCAGGCCCGGAGACGCGGGCTGACGCGTGTCCGGTGGCCGCGTGGCGTGACGCCAGGGTGGTCAGGACCAGGCCCAGGACGACGCAGACCGTGTTCGTCACCGGGTCGACCGGCACGAACAGCAGGGTGCTGCTGGCGAACGCGGAGGGTGCCAGCCCGCTGGCGACGTAGCCGAGCAGCCCGAACGACGCCAGGGCCCCGCCCAGGCCGGCCACCATCCTGGGCCACGCCGGCGCCGGTATGCCGGGCGCCCGCCCGGGCGCGCCGCCCACCGGCAGCATGGCCGGCCGCCGCGGCGCCCGCCCGCGCTCCAGCGGCGCCAGGGCCGTGGCCAGGGCGGTGGTCACCGCCGCCAGGCCGAGCAGCCAGAACGGCCGGGTCGCCCACCACAGCCCGGTCCCGGCGGCCGGCAGGGTCACCCCGGCCGAGATGAGCGCGACGTAGGCCAGCACCAGCACCGACAGGTGCCAGAGGTAGGTCGTCATCGCCATCGCGCCGAACCGGACGACGGCCGCCCACGCCCGAGGCCGCTGCAACGTCGACGAGAGCCGCGGGCGCAGCAGCAGGGCCGCCGCGAGCTGGCCCACGGCGAGGACGAGCAGGCACACCGTCGGCGGGGTCATGTTGGAGGTCTCCCCGGGCAGGCCGACCATGCTGACCGGGTAGGGCCCGAGGGTGGTGAGCAGGGTCAGCGCGAGGACGCACCCGCCGAGCACGGCCCAGAGCGTCGCGCGGCGCCAGGCGGCGAACCGGCCCTCGGCGTACCAGAAGCCCAGCTGCTGGGCGAAGAGCCAGACGAGCGCGAGGTTGAGGTAGCCGACGTTCTCCATCCCGCGCCAGAACCGGAACCAGTCCACGACCACCGCGCCCGCGGCCAGCACGAGCAGCGGCGGGACGGCCGAGCGCTCGTGCCAGCGCAGCATGGCCGGCGCGAGCGCGGTCGTGGCGACGTAGACGCCGAGGAACCACAGCGGCTGGCCGAGCAGCAAGCTGATCAGGTCGAGCCGGTCCTGGGGCAGCCCGAGCGCGGCGGCGACCGGCAGGGCGAGCTGCCAGAACAGCACGAACACCAGTGTGGGGCGCAGCAGCCGGACGAGCCGCCCCTGCAGGTAGGTCGGGTAGCCGGCGCCCCGGAGGCGCAGGCCGCGCCAGACGGTCAGGTTGGAGAAGCCGCCGGCGATGAAGAACAGCGGCATGACCTGCAACACCCAGGTGGCCGGCTGCAGGGCGGGGACCGCCGTCAGGGCGTTGCCGCCCTCGACCCGGCCGTCGTCGACGGTGACGGTGGCCATGAGCCAGTGCCCCAGCACCACGACGAGCAGGCTGCCCGCCCGGACGGCGTCGATGAACCGGTCGCGGTCGGCGGCGGTCGCGGCGGCGACGCGCTCGGCGAAGGTCGGTCCGGTGGTGGCGCGGGTCATGCCCCGAGCGTGGCAGCCGGGCCACCCCCGGCGCCTGAGTACAACGCCCCACGAAAAACCCCACCGAACACCGCGAAACCCGCGTTTCGGGGCCGGTGAGGCCCCGAAACGCGGGTCAAGCGGTGTTCTCTCGGTGGGGGAGAGAGGTCAGCCGCGCTTGACGAAGCCCTCCTGGACGAGCCAGTCCATCGCCACCTTGGCCGGGTCCTGGCCCTCGACGTCGATCTTGGCGTTGAGGTGACGCAGCGTCGTGTCGTCGAGCTTGGCCGCCACGGGGGCGAACAGCTTCTCGATCTGCGGGTTCTTGCTCAGCACCGGCTGGCGGACGACCACGGCGACGTTGTACGCCGGGAAGAACTTGCGGTCGTCCTCCATGACCTTCAGGTTCAGCGACTGGATCCGGCCGTCGGTCGTGTAGACCTCACCGAAGTTGCACTGGCCCTGCGCGGTCGCCTCGTAGATGGCGCCGGTGTCCAGGGTCTTGACGTTGCCGCGCGGCACCGCGGACCCCAGCGGCACGCCATACCGCTTGAGCATCGGCTGGAAGCCGTCGTTGCGGCTGGCGAACTCCGACTCCACGCAGAACGTGCGCTCCTTCGGCGGCACCTTGCTCAGGTCGGAGAGCTTGGTGATGCCGAGCCTCTTGGCCGTCGCCGCCGTCGTCGCGAACCCGTAGGTGTTGTTCATCGGCGCGGGCTTGAGCCAGGCGAGCCTGTTCTCCTTGAGGTCCTGGTCGCGGACCTTGGTGTACTGCTCGTTCCGGTCCGGGATGCCGTTCGCGTGGCCGAGGTAGGAGATCCAGGCGGTGCCGGTGTACTCCCACTCCAGGTCGATCTGGCCGGAGACCTGGGCCTGGCGGGCGCTGGCGCTGCCGGGGATGTTGGTCAGGTCGGTGACCTTGGCGCCGTTGGCCTGCAACAGGATCCCGGCCATCTTGCCGAGGAGGATCTGCTCGCTGAAGTTCTTCGAGCCCACCGAGATGGCGGTCCCGCTCATCGGCTTGACGTCCTTCTCCGGGCCGGCGAGCTTGGCTGCGGGCAGGAACCCGCCACTGGTCTGCAGCCCGCAGCCGGACAGGAGGGCGCCGGCTGCGACGGCAGCAACAGCAGGTATGCCGGCCCGTCGCGACAGGCGCGCGAGGCGGCTGGTGCGGGCGGTCATGAGCTCAGCCCCTTCGGTCGGACGATCTCCTCGATGACGTGGCCGGCCCAGTCGACCGCGAGCGCGAGCAACGCGACGAGGACGGCGCCACTGACGAGGATCGGGTAGCGGAACAGGGTGATGCCGGTGACGATCAGGCTGCCCAGGCCACCCGCGTTGATGAACGTGGCCAGCGTGGCCGTGCCCACCAGCAGGACGAGGGCGGTGCGGATGCCGGCCGCCATGACGGGCACGGCGAGCGGCAGCTCGACCTTGAACAGCACCGCGAGGCTGGACATGCCCATGCCACGGCCGGCCTCGACGAGGGTCCGGTCGACCTGGTTCAGGCCGACGATCGTGTTCTGGAGCACCGGCAGGATCCCGTAGAGCGCCAGGGCGATGACGGCGGTCTGGAACCCGAAGCCGACCCACATGGCCAGCAGCACGATGAGGCCGATGGCCGGGGCGGCCTGGCCGGCGTTGGCGACGCCGACCACGGCGGTCGAGGCGCGGCGGAAGCGGGGCCGGGTCAGCACGATCCCCAGGGGGATCGCCACGGCCAGCACGACCGCCGCCGCGACGGCCGTCACCTCCAGGTGCTGCACCGCGAGCGTGTTGAGCTCGGACCACGCCAGCTGGCGGGCCTCGATGCTGTCGAGCGTGGCGGTGCCGCGCCACAGCACCCAGGCGCCCAGGGCGAGCAGGATGGCGACCGGCTGGATCATCAGCCGGCGACGGGTCGGACTCACTGGGGGCCCTCCTCCGCGGTCGGGGGCACCTCGGCGTGCTGCTGGAGGACCTCCGCGGCCAGGGCGGCCTCGGCGACGTCCGGCGCAGCGGGGCGCTCGAGCTCGGCAGCCTCGGACATGGCCTGCTCGGCCTGCTCACGAGTCTCCTGCAGCAGGTTGACCAGCGCGCCGATGCGCACGATGCCCAGGTACTCGTCACGACGGCCGGTGACGACGACGCCGCCGTGGCCGGAGACGAGCATGGTGTCGAGCGCGTCGTTGAGGGTGGCGCGGCGGTCGACGGTGACCAGGTCGTGGTTCTCCTCGGAGATCACCGGCTGGTCCTCGATGGCGCGCAGCCAGTCCCAGCGCAGCGGGCGGCGGCGCTGGTCCAGGACCACCACGGCGCGGTGGCCGTTGGCGCGGGCCCGCTGGAGGACCTCGGGGCCGGACTCGCCGACCGTGGCGGTCGTGGTCTGCTCGAGGTCGATCTCGCCGACCCGGCTCAGGGTCAGCTGCTTGAGCGTGGAGCCGGCGCCGATGAAGTTCTCCACGAAGCGGTTCGCCGGGGCGGCGAGGATGTTCGCGGGGGTGTCCAGCTGGGCGATCTCGCCGCCCTCGCGCAGGATGGCGATCTGGTCACCGAGCTTGACGGCTTCGTCGAAGTCGTGGGTGACGCAGACGATGGTCTTGCGCAGCTCCTCCTGGATGGACAGCAGCTCGTCCTGGAGGCGCTGTCGGGTGATCGGGTCGACGGCGCCGAACGGCTCGTCCATGAGGATCACCGGCGGGTCGGCGGCCAGGCCGCGGGCGACGCCGACGCGCTGCTGCTGCCCACCGGAGAGCTCGCGCGGGTAGCGGTCGCGGTAGCGCGCCGGGTCGAGCCCGACCAGGTCGAGCAGCTCGTCGACGCGCTCGGTGATCCGCTTCTTGTCCCACCCCAGCATCTGGGGGACCATCGCGATGTTCGCCGCGACGGTCATGTGGGGGAAGAGGCTGCCGCCCTGGATGACGTAGCCGATGTGACGGCGCAGCTCGTCCGCGTCCTTGGCGCGGGCGTCCTCGCCGCCGATCAGGATCTGGCCCGACGTGGGCTCGATCAGGCGGTTGATCATCTTCAGCGTGGTCGTCTTGCCGCAGCCCGAGGGCCCGACGAGCATGAGGATCTGGCCTGCGGGGATGTGCAGGTTGACGTCCTCGACCGCGGCCTTCTTCTGGCCGGGGTAGCGCTTGGTGACGCCGACCAGCTCGATGTCGACGCCGCTCACGGCGTCGTCGGTGGCGGTGGCGGTGGCGGTGGTGGTCGGCGTGATGGTCTGGGTGGTGGTCATGTCAGGCACGGATCCCCCTAGGGGTCGTGACGCGCTGGAGCAGGACCAGCAGGCCGTCGAGGACAAGGGCGAGGATGACGACTCCGACCGTCCCGACGACGGCGGACTCGGTGGCGCCGGCGCCACCGAGGCGCGCCAGGCCGTTGAAGATGAAGGAGCCGAGGCCGGGGCCCTGCACATAGGCG
>DASSPC010000291.1:0-2196 GCA_035699865.1 Oryzihumus sp.
AGGAGCTCGACGGCCAGGCGCAGCGCCGCCGACAGCGTCATGCCGGGCTGCCAGCGCTCCTGCAGCCCGGCCACGATCGGCTCGGCCGTGCCGCCCATGGCCACGAACCCGTGCTCGTCCGCCACGGAGCCGTCGTAGGTCAGGCGGTAGATCTGGTCGCTGTCGGCGTCGGTGCCGACCTCGGCCACGACGATCTCGACCTCGTAGGGCTTGGACTCCTGGGTGAACACCGTGCCCAGCGTCTGGGCGTAGGCGTTGGCCAGGCCGCGGGCGGTCACGTCGCCACGGTCGTAGGAGTAGCCGCGCAGGTCGGCGTAGCGCACGCCCGCCACCCGCAGGTTCTCGAACTCGTTGTACTTGCCGACGGCCGCGAACGCGATCCGGTCGTAGATCTCGGAGACCTTGTGCAGCGCGCGGGAGGGGTTCTCCGCCACGAACGCGATGCCGCCGTCGTAGCCGAGGACCACGACCGACCGGCCGCGCGCGATGCCCTTGCGTGCGTAGTCGGCCCGGTCCTTCATCAGCTGCTCGGGCGAGACGTAGAACGGCATGGTCATCGGGCGCCTCCGGGGTTGCCGCGGCGGGCGGCGACGATCTGCTCGACCACGCCCGCCAGCGCGTCGTCGTCCAGGAAGCGCAGGCCCTCGGTGTCGATGACGGCCACGGTGGGCCAGATCCGCCGGCCCAGGTCGGGGCCGCCGGTGGCCGAGTCGTCGTCGGCGGCGTCGTAGAGGGCCTCCACCGCGACGCTCACGGCGTCGGCGGAGGCCATGCCGGGCCGCCAGAGCTTCTTCAGGGCACCGCGGGCGAACAGCGAGCCGGAGCCGACCGAGTGGTGGTCGTGCTCCTCGTAGCAGCCGCCGGTGACGTCGTAGGAGAAGATCCGCCCGACGGTCGTGTCGAGGTCGAAGCCGGCGAACAGCGGCACCACGGCCAGGCCCTGCATGGCCAGACCCAGGTTGGAGCGGATCATGGTCGCCAGGCGGTTGGCCTTGCCCTCGAGGGAGAGCAGGGCGCCCTCGATCTTCTCGTAGTGCTCGAGCTCGACCTGGAACAGCTTGACCAGCTCGATCGCGATGCCGGCGGTGCCGGCGATGCCGACGGCGGAGTAGTCGTCGGCGCCGTAGACCTTCTCCATGTCGCGGTTGGCGATGAGGTTGCCCATCGTCGCGCGCCGGTCGCCGGCCATCACCACGCCGCCGTCGAAGGTCAGCGCGACGATCGTGGTGCCGTGCGGCGCCTCGAGCGCCCCGCCGGGTGGCAGCGGGCGTCTCGAGGGCAGCAGGTGGGGGGCGTGGGTGCCGACGAACTCGGTGAACGAGCTCGACCCGGTGGCGGTGAAGGCTGCGGGCAACCGGCCCGCGTCCTGCTGGCCGGGGAAGCTCACTGGCCGCCCTTCTGGACGAAGCCGCGCACGAACTCCTCCGCGTTGGACTCCAGCACGTCGTCGATCTCGTCGAGCACGCTGTCGATGTCGTCGTCCAGGGCGTCCTTGCGGGCGCTGGCCTCCGGTGCCGTGGGAGTGGGCTCCGGGACCTCGGGCTCGTCGTCGCGCCGCTGAGGCCGACTCTGCTCCTGGCTGGGCATGGATCCTCCTTGCGCTACCGCTGGTCCTGCCGGTCAATCGCCAGCCTAGTCACACCTATCCGGACGCGGCTGCCAACTCCCGCAACAGTGCCGTCGCATCCTCGCTGCGGTCGATCAGCGCACCCACCGCGGCCCGGGTGCCCCGGAGCGGCTCGAGCATCGGCACGCGCTGCAGCGAGGTGTGGCCCGGCAGGTCGAAGATCAGCGAGTCCCACGACGCGGCGGCGATCTGGTCGGCGTACTTCTCCAGGCAGCGGCCACGGAAGTAGGCGCGGGTGTCCTCCGGCGGGTTGGTCACGGCGTGCCCGATCGCGTCGTCGGGCACGAGCGTCTCGATCCGGCCGCGCTGCGCGAGTCGGTGGAACAGCCCCTTCTCGGGGCGCACGTCCGACCACTGGATGTCGATCGCCCGCAGTCGGTGGTCGGACCACTCCAGCCCATCGCGGTCGCGGTAGCCCTGCATCAGCGCCAGCTTGGCCACCCAGTCCAGCTCGCGGGCGCACTCCATCGGGTCGCGCTCCAGCCGGGTCAGCACCGACTCCCAGCGCTGCATCACCTCGGCGGTGTCGGCGTCGAGCTCGCCGGCGTAGCGCGACTGCAGCCAGCGCG
>DASSPC010000292.1:0-4813 GCA_035699865.1 Oryzihumus sp.
GGCGGCAACGCCCAGCGTCCCGGCGACGTCGTGACGATGCGCGGCGGCAAGACGGTGGAGATCATCGACACCGACGCCGAGGGCCGCATGGTCATGGCCGACGGCCTCGTCCTCGCCGGCGAGAAGAAGCCCGACGCGATCCTCGACATCGCCACCCTCACCGGCGCCCAGCAGATCGCGCTCGGCAACCGCGTCGCCGCCGTCATGGCCAACGACGACGCCCTGCGCGACCTCGTCCGCGCCGCCGGCAACAGCACCGGCGACGCCCTGTGGCCGATGCCGCTGCCCGCCGACATGCGACCCAACCTCGACAGCCAGATCGCCGACATCGCGCACAAGGGCGACAAGTTCGGCGGCATGCTCACCGCCGGCATCTTCCTCGGCGAGTTCATCCCGCAGCAGGACAAGAGCGAGGCCCGCATCCCGTGGGCGCACCTCGACATCGCCGGCCCCTCGTTCAACGAGTCCGGCCCGTGGGGCTACACGCACAAGGGCGCCACCGGCTTCGGTGTCGCCACCCTGGTGGCGGTCCTGGAGCGCTACGCCACCGCGGGCTGACCCCGCCCGCGCCGCGGCAGACATGACGACGCCGGCCACCTCCTGGGCGGCGGTGGCCGGCGTCGCTGCGGTATGCCGGGTGGTTCAGCCGCTCTTGCGGCGGAACATCTGCTGGCCCCGGGCGGGTCCGTGGGCGTCGTGGACCTTGGAGGGGTCCCCACCCCCGGAGACGTCCCGGCCGCCGTGCGCGTGCTTACGCTCCAGCGCCTCGCGGAACTTCGCCTTGACGTCGTCGCCGGGTCCCTCGTGGGAGCCTTCGTGACTGGCGGACATGCGTAACCTCCTGCGTCGGTCGTGCGGCCCACACTGGCACGGGTGCCGTGCGCCCACCACCGGATTACGTCCTGTTCAGCCGGCCGCCAGCACCTCGCGCGCCGCGCGCAGCCCGGCGCTGACGGCCCCGTCCATGTAGCCGGTCCAGTACGTCGCCGTCTCCGTGCCGGCCCAGTGCACCCGACCGTGCGGCTCCCGGATGTGCCGCCCGTAGCCGGTGATGACGCCGGTGCCCGCGACAGCGGTCGGCCCGCCGGTGGACCATGGCTCGTGGGTCCAGTCGTGCTCGACGTAGTCGACGGCGTCCAGGGCCTGCGGACCCACGATCTGCGCGAACGCCTGCAGGATCCCCTGGCGGCGCTCGGCGAGTGGCCGGTTGCCCCAGTCGCGCCAGGTCGATCCGCCGACGAACGCCAGCAGCACCCCGACGCTCCCGTCCGGCGGGCTGTTGTCGAAGCTGACCCGCACCGGACCGGAGTCGATCAGGCCCTGACCGGACAGGCCGGCATCGCGCCAGAACGGCCGCTCGTAGACCGCGTCGCACTTCATCAGGCTGCCCATCGGCAGGCGGTGCAGCAGCTGGGCGTGCAACGGCGGCAGGGCCGGTGCCCAGTCGATCGCGGCGGCCAGCGGCGGCGGGACGGCCACCACGACCCGCGAGGCAGCGACCGTCCCGCGGTCCGTGACGAGCTCCACCCCACCGTCGCCCTGACCGATCCGGCGCACCGGCGCCCCGAGCGCGACGGCGTCGCCGAGCTGGTCGGCCAGCCGCAGCGGGATCAGGCCCGACCCGCCCACCACCCGGGAGTCCTGGGCCCCGCCCCCGGTGCTCGCCGACCGCTCGAACGTGCCCGGGTTGTCGGCGTTGCCGGCGGTGGCGACGTACCAGATGAGGTAGAGCAGCGACATCTCGGCGGGGTCGGCCCCCACCAGCGGCTGCAGCCACGACAGCAGGAGGGTGCGGGTTGCCGGGTTGGCGGTGTTCTCCTGCAGCCAGGTGTCGAAGCTCTTCGCGTCCCACTCGGCGGCCCGCGGCGCCTCCCACGGGGCGTCGACCGGCACCTGCCTGGCCATGTCGTCCAGCTGCAGCTGCAACCTGGCGGCGTCGGGCAGGATCGTCGGGTCGGGCGGGACGGTGCCGGTGTAGCGCAGCGTGAGCCCGTGCGCGACATACACGTTCTGCCCCTGGTCGTACTCCTTGAACGTCGCGATGCCGAGCTCCGCGAGCAGGGCGAGCACATGGTCCTGGGTCGGGCCGACGAACGCGCCGCCGGACTCGATCACCTGGCCGCCGGACAGGGGGTGGTTGAGCACCCGGCCCCCGACCCGGTCCCGTGCCTCGAGCACCAGCACCGACCGCCCGGCCCGCTGCAGCTCGCGCGCTGTCACGAGCCCCGAGATGCCGGCCCCGACGACGACCACGTCGGCCCTGGAGGGCAGCGGCGCCGGTGCCGACGACGCCCCAGCCGGTATGCCGTGTGCCGGGTGCGACGCGGCCCGCACCGGGGAGGCCGACGACGGAACAGCGGATGCCAGGCCGGCTGCGCCGAGCAGCCCGGTGCCGGCCAGCCCCTCCAGCAGGCGCCGACGACTGATCCCGGTCATGACGCCACCCCCGCAGCAGCCGCCGTGGCGCCTTCGTCGCCCTCCGCCGTGGCGGGGACCGGCCGCGACAGCGGTTCGAGGACACCACGATCAGGCGAGAGCCGCCGACCCGGGGCCGGGCCGCTGCGCCCGGGCGGCCGCCCCTCCCCGACCGCCCGGGCCACGCCCCCCGCCTCGATGCCGATCTCGCGGAACATCCCGCTGACGGGGTTGGTGAAGCCGACGAAGTACAGCCCGGGCGCGCCCGGGAGCGTGCGCGCGCCGCGCGGCACGGGCCGCCCCGTGCGGTCCAGCACGCCGAGGTGACCGACCAGGGGCTCCAGGCCCCGCCGGTAGCCCGTGGCCGCGATGACGACCTCCGGCTCGACGGCCGACCCGTCGGCCAGCAGGACGCGCGAGCCGTCGAAGCCGGCCACCCCCGCGACGGGCTGCACCCGGCCGCCGCGAACCGCGTCGACCAGGCCGACGTCGAGCACCGGGATCTCGCCCCGGGCCGCCCGGGCGTACGCGCCCGGTCCGGGGTCAGGCAGCCCGTGCGCCGTCAGGTCCGGGACGCTCCGGCGCCGCAGCGGCTCGATGAGGGCGTCGGCCACCCGATGGGGCAGGTGCCGCATCACCACGCCCCCCAGGGTGGCCGGCACGCCGAAGGTCTGTCGGCGCAGGATGTGCGGTGGCGTGCGCACCGCGAGCCACACCCGCCGCGCCCCGTGCTCCACCAGGTCCACCGCGACCTCCGCGCCGGTGTTGCCGGCGCCGACCACGAGGACATCGCGACCGGCATACGGCTGCCCGTTGCGATAGCGCGCGGCGTGGAGCAGCTCACCGGTGAAGCCGGCGAGGCCGGGCCACTGCGGCACGTCGGGGGTGTGGTTGTGGCCGGTCGCCACGACGACGGCCGCCGCCGGCACGTCACCCGAGGCCGTGCGCACCAGCCACGCCCCGGCGTGCCGGTCGACCCGGGTGACCTCCACCGCCGTGCGGACGTTGATGCCGTGGTGCTCCACGTAGCCGTCGAGGTAGCGCACCACGCCGTCGCGGGAGACCCAGCGCCCCTCCTCCGCAGGGATCCGCAGCCCTGGCAGGTGCGAGAGGAACCTCGGGGTGTGCAGGTGCAGCCGGTCGTAGTGGGCCCGCCAGCTCGCGGCCGGCTCCGCGGCCCGTTCGAGCACGACGGCGGCGATCCCGCGCCTGCCGAGCTCGGCGGCGGTGGCCAACCCGCCCGGTCCTGCCCCGATGACGACGACACCCGGGTCCGCACCCATCGACCACTCCCTAGAACATGAACGTGATTCAGGTTCTGTTCTTTGTACACTTCGGTCATGCCTGCGGCAACAGCACGGACACGGGGCGAGACGGCCCCGACAACCACCCCGGGCGATCGTCGCGCGCCGACCCAGCGGCGTAGCCGGGAGCGGGTGGAGCTGGTCCTCGACGTGGCGGCCGGGCTGGTGGTCGAGGACGGTGTCGGCGGGCTGTCGACCCGGGCCATCGCCGCCCGGGCCGGGGTGCCGGTGGCGTCGATCTACCAGTACTTCACCGGCCGCGACGCGATCGTCCTGGCGCTGGTGCAGCGCGACACCGCCGAGATGGACGCCGGGGTGGCCGAGGCGGTCACGGGGCTGCAGCACCCGGACGTCCGCTCCGTCGTCGAGGCGACGATGCGGGCCTTCGTCTCCGTCTACCACCAGCGTCCGGGCTTCGTCGTGATCTGGTGGCGCAGCCGCACCAATGCCGCGGTGAAGGACTTCTGCCGGGAGCACAACCGACGCGTCGCGGCGATGCTGCACGCCTACGCCGTCGAGGCCGGGCTGTTGCGCCCTGACACCCCGCTGCGCGACGTCGAGCTCGCCGTCGAGGTGGGCGACCGCGTCTTCGAGCTGGCCTTCGAGCACGACCTGCACGGCGATGAGGACCTCATCACCCGGGGCGTCGACCTCGTGACCGGCTACCTCGAACGATTCACGGCGTGAGGCCGGGGCGCCGCTGACGCGTGTCGGCAGCCTTGGGCGAGCTGGCCGGTGGGACGGCCCGTGCCGGCGTCGCTCAGGGCAGCAGGTGTGCCGCCGCCTTGGCCCGCAGGACGCGCAGCGCGGCGGCGTCGACCTCGGCGCGGAACGCCTGGTCGGCCATCGCCCGGGCCAGGACCGCCCGTTGCATCGCCGCCACCGGCCGCGCGTCCACGACGAGCACCACGTCACCGCCGGCCGCGATGAAAGAGACCGCTCTGGTGGCCGGGCTCCAGCGGGCAACCTGCCGGGCGTTGGCCAGGTCGTCGGAGATGACCACCCCGCCGAAGCCGAGGTCGTGCCGCAGCATCCCGCCGATGACGATCGGGGAGAACGCCGCCGGGTGGGCCGGGTCGATCCGCGAGTAGGTC
>DASSPC010000293.1:0-3563 GCA_035699865.1 Oryzihumus sp.
TTCGTGCTCGTCTACATCACCCTCGGTGGCCTGTCCTCGGCCATCTACAACGAGGTGCTGCAGTTCTTCGTCATCCTCGCGGGCCTCATCCCGCTGACGTTCGTCGGCCTCAAGGCCGCCGGCGGCTGGGACGGCCTGACCGGCAAGATCCAGGGCAACAAGAACGCCGGCGAGGGCTTCCTGCACGCCTGGCAGGGCACGGGCATCGGCCACGTGACCAACCCGATCGGCTCCAACTGGCTGGTCATCGCCATGGGCCTGGGCTTCGTGCTCAGCTTCGGCTACTGGACCACCAACTTCGCCGAGGTGCAGCGCGCGCTGTCGGCGCAGAACATGTCCGCCGCCCGGCGCACGCCGATCATCGGCGCCTTCCCCAAGCTGGTCATCCCGTTCTTCACCGTGATCCCCGGCCTGATCGCCCTGGCCATGATCCCCGGCCTGGGCCAGACCGACACCGAGGGCAAGGGCCTGACCTACAACGACGCGATCCCGGCGCTGATGGAGCGCTACCTGCCCTCCGGCGTGCTCGGCGTCGCGGTCACCGGCCTGCTGGCGGCGTTCATGGCCGGCATGGCGGCCAACATCTCGAGCTTCAACACGGTCTTCACGTACGACATCTGGCAGGACTACGTGAAGAAGGACCGCCCCGACGGCTACTACCTGCGCGTCGGCCGGATCGTCACCGTGATCGGCGTCCTCGGCGGCATCGGGACGGCGTTCATCGCCTCCCGGTTCAACTCGATCATGGACTACCTGCAGCTGCTGTTCTCCTTCTTCAACGCGCCGCTGTTCGCCACCTTCATCCTCGGTCTGTTCTGGAAGCGGATGACCGGCTGGGGCGGCTTCTGGGGCCTGGTCGCCGGCACGCTCGGTGCCGCGGCCGCCTGGGGCGCCGGCCAGCTCGGCTGGGTGCACTACGTCAGCGACAGCGACGGCAACTTCAAGGGCGCGATCGTGGCGTTCGTCGCCGACGTCGTGGTGTCGGTCCTGGTCACCCTGGCCAGCCGGCCCAAGCCGATCACCGAGCTGCAGGGCCTGGTCTACGGCCTCGGCAAGCACGACATGACCAGCGACGCCGTGATCGGCGACGAGGCGTGGTACCGCTCGCCGGTCGTCTTCGGCGTCCTGGCGCTGGTGCTGTCCTTCGCCCTCTACATCCCGTTCATCTGAAGCCGGAAGGAGCCTCGACATGAGCACCGGAGCACACTCCGAAGAGCCGAACATCCCGGCACAGGCCCCGGCGCGGGCCAAGCTGTTCGACCTGCGCAGCGTCCTCGGCGGCCTGTTCCTCGCCTACGGCGCCATCGTCCTGGTCATGGGCCTGGTCGGTGGCGAGGAGGACCGGGCCAAGGCCGCCGGCACCAACATCAACCTCTGGGCAGGCGTCGTCATGTTCGTCCTGGGCGGCCTGTTCCTCCTCTGGCGGAGGCTCGCCCCGACGCGGATCGCTCCCGACGCCGGTGAGGACGGGCAGGAGCCGCAGCACTGACCTGACCTGCCCGCGAGGGCGAGCCCCCGGCATACCCGCTCAGAGGTATGCCGGGTGCCCGCCGCCGCGGGCACGTCCACATCGCGAGCCGGGGCCGGGGCCCCGGCTCGCCGTGTCTAGACTGGCCGTGGGCACAGCGCGGTGCCGGGCGGAACCTCCCGCCCAGACCCGGCCGGCCCGCAGGGGGCTCGGCCGCATCCCACCACCCGTGAAGGACAGGCCAGTGACCAAACCCGTTGTCTTGATTGCCGAAGAGCTCTCGCCCGCGACCATCGACGCGCTGGGGCCGGACTTCGAGATCCGCCACTGCGACGGGGCTGACCGATCCGAGCTGCTGCCCGCGATCGCCGACGTCGACGCCGTGCTGATCCGCTCGGCGACCAAGATCGACGAGGAGGCCCTGGCCGCCGCGAAGAACCTCAAGGTCGTCGCGCGCGCCGGTGTCGGCCTCGACAACGTCGACGTCAAGGCGGCCACGGTCGCCGGCGTGATGGTCGTCAACGCCCCGACCTCCAACATCACCTCGGCGGCCGAGCTTGCGGTCGGCCTGCTGCTCGCGACGGCCCGCAACATCGCCCCCGCCAACGAGGCCCTCAAGGGCGGGGCGTGGAAGCGCAGCAAGTACTCCGGCGTGGAGCTGCTCGACAAGACCGTCGGTGTCGTCGGCCTGGGCCGCATCGGCGTCCTGGTCGCCGAGCGCCTCGCCGCATTCGGCATGAAGGTCGTGGCCTACGACCCCTACGTCTCCGCGGCACGCGCCGGCCAGCTCGGCGTCCAGCTGCTGCCGCTGGAGGACCTGCTGCGCGAGTCCGACTTCATCACCGTGCACCTGCCCAAGACCCCCGAGACCCTCGGCCTCATCGGCGAGGAGGCGCTCAAGCTGGTCAAGCCCTCGGTGCGGATCATCAACGCCGCCCGCGGTGGCATCGTCGACGAGCAGGCCCTCGCGGTCGCGCTCAAGGAGGGCCGGGTCGCCGGCGCCGGCATCGACGTGTTCGCCAAGGAGCCGACCACCGAGTCGCCCCTGTTCGAGTTCGAGTCGGTCGTCGTCACCCCGCACCTGGGCGCCTCCACCGACGAGGCCCAGGAGAAGGCCGGTGTCGCGGTCGCGAGGTCGGTGCGGCTCGCGCTCGGCGGCGAGCTCGTCCCCGACGCGGTCAACGTCTCCGGCGGGGTCATCGCCGAGGAGGTCCGCCCCGGCATCGCCCTGGTGGAGAAGCTCGGCCGGATCTTCACCGCCCTCGCCGGTGCCGTGCCGACCCAGCTGACCGTCGACGTCAAGGGCGAGATCACCGAGTACGACGTGAGCGTCTGGAAGCTCGCCGCGCTCAAGGGCCTGTTCCAGGACGTGGTCGAGGACCAGGTGTCGTACGTCAACGCCCCGCTGCTGGCGCAGGAACGCGGCTGCGAGGTGCGGCTGCTGACCGACCCGGTGGCCGAGGACTTCCGCAACGTCACCACGCTGCGCGGCACCCTGGCCGACGGCACCGAGGTCAGCGTCGCCGGCACCCTGACCGGTCCGCGCATGGTCGAGAAGGTCGTCGGCGTCAACGGCTTCGACCTCGAGGTGCCGATCTCCGAGCACATGGCGTTCTTCACCTACGTCGACCGCCCCGGCATCATCGGCACCGTCGGCCGGGTGCTCGGCGAGGCCGACATCAACATCGGCGGCATGCAGGTCGCCCGCAAGGCCCAGGGCGGCGACGCGCTCGTCGCGCTGACCGTGGACAGCGCGATCCCGGCGGGCGTCCTGAGCGACATCGGCACCGAGATCGGCGCCAGCGGGGTCAACGTCGTCGACCTCGACGGCTGAGCACCGCCAGCACTCCGCACGAAGGGCCCGGCCGCACGGCCGGGCCCTTCGGCGTGCCCGGGGCAGGCGTGGGGCGGGGCGTCCAGTGCCGTCTCACGGTGTGGGAAACAAGTTCCACATACTTGGACGTCCACGTAATCTCGAGGACATGACGCGGCTGGTTCTCATCCTTCGCCGCCGCGGCGGGTTCTGTCAGGTCAGCTGACTCGCCGCGGAGACCCCGCGTGTGCCGCTGACCCACCCCCCGTCATCACGGGGAGC
>DASSPC010000294.1:0-7676 GCA_035699865.1 Oryzihumus sp.
ACCAGCCCGGCCAGCCCGGCGGTGAACACCGCGGTGCCGGTGGCCGTCTCCCGGACCGCCTCAAGGAACTCCTCTCGGGAGGCGGACTTGAGCAGGTAGCCGGTCGCGCCCACCTTGACCGCCTCGAGCACGTCCCGCTGCTCGGCGCTGGCGGACAGGACCAGGACCCGGGTCGGCACGCCGGCCCGCCGGATCGCCGCGCAGACCTCGTCGCCGCGCAGGCCGGGCAGGTTGAGGTCGAGGACCAGCACGTCCGGCCGGGTGGCCAGGGTCCGGTTGACCGCCGAGGGGCCGTCGTCGGCCGTGGCCACGACGGTGAACCCGGCGTCGGCGAGGTCGCGGGCCACGGCGTCACGCCACATGGGGTGGTCGTCGGCCACCACCACCCGCAGCCCTGGGCCGCCCGTCCCGTCGCCCGCCTGGCTGCCCGCCACCCCTTCGGGCTCCTGCCCGTCGGCGCGGCCCCCCTGCACGACACCACTCACGTCGACCTCCCCCTCCGGGGCACCCGCAGCTCGACCGCGGTGCCCTCCCCCTCGTGGCTCTCGTAGCGGGCGCTGCCGCCGAGGTCGGCGAGCCGGCCCGTGATGCTGCTGCGCACGCCCAACCGGCCGTGGGCGGCGGCCTCGACCAGGCGGCCCGCGGGCAGCCCGACGCCGTCGTCGCGCACCGTGACGACCACGTCCTGTCCCTCATCCTCGACCAGCACCCAGGCGCGGGCGCCGTCCCCGGCGTGCCGGCGCACGTTGTCCAGCGCCGCGCTCACCGCGGCCGCCAGCTCCTCGGCGACCTTGCGGGGCAACGGCACCGGGTCGGCCGGTGGCACCACCTGCACCGCACCCCCCGCGTAACGCCCGAGGACCTGGCGCAGGTCGACGTCGCCGGCCACCACCTCGTCCAGCCCCGGCGCCGGCACCCCGCTGACCAGGGCCCGCAGCAGCCGCTCCTGGTCGGCAGCCATGGCACCGAGCTCGCGGCCGGGGCCGCCGAGGTCCGCGCTGCGGCGGTGGATGAAGGCGAGGGTCTGCAGGACCCCGTCATGGACGGTGCGGGCCAGCCGGTCGCGCTCCTGCACCTGCGCCTGCACCCGCAGCGCCTCGTGCAGGGCCAGGTGTCCCTCCCGGGCCAGGTCGGCGCAGTAGCCGATGCAGCCGCCGACGAGGAAGAGCAGGACGATGTTGTTGACCGTGTTGTCGGTGGGCACGACGACCTCGACGACGTCGGCGGCGGAGACGACGGCCGCCGCGAGGAGCCCGCCTCGCCAGCCCTTGAGCACCGCCCAGGAGACGACGGCCGCCGAGGGCCAGATGCCGGGCACCGTCGGGGCGCCACCGAGGATCACCGCGCTGCTGTCGACCACGCGGGTGGACAGGATGGCCGCGACAGCCAGGACGAGCTCGATGCCCACCACGGTGGTCGTGCGGTCCCGGTGGAACCACATGGCCACGGTCCAGACCGCCAGGACCACCAGCACGACGACCGCCACCCAGGGATGCTCCATCCCGGGGTGGCGCTCGTGCAGGGAGTACACGGCATACAGCAGGGCCACGGGACGCAGGACGTTGAGCCCGCGCCACAGGGCCGCGACGACGCTCGGGTCGGTGGCCCGGCTCCCCCCTGAGGCCACCGCGTCAGCTCGCGGCGCGCTGGCCGTCGGGAGCGACGTCGTCCTTCGGTGCGGCGCCGACGGCCTCCTGCGGGCCCGGTTCGGACCCGGCGACCGCGGTGCCGTCGACGGCAGCGCCCTCGATGGGCGTGGTCTCGACGGCGATGTCCTCAGCGCTCTCCGGATCCGCCGCGCCCGCTGCCTTGTCCGCGGCCTTGTCCTCCGTGCCCCCGCCGTAGAGCGGCTTGGCCTTGGCCCGAGCCGCCGCGAGCAGGCGCTCCTTCATGGACGTGGCGTACATGTCGACGTACTCCTGCCCGGACAGGAGCATCAGCTCGTACATGATCTCGTCGGTGATCGAGCGCAGGACGAACCGGTCGTCCTCCATACCCTCGTAGCGCGAGAAGTCCAGCGGCTTGCCGATGCGGACCCCGATCCGCATGATCTTGGGCAGCTTCTTGCCGGAGGGCTGGGCCTTGTCGGTGCCGACCATGGCGACCGGAAGCACCGGGACGCCGGCCTCCAGGGCCATCCGGGCCACGCCGGTGCGCCCGCGGTAGAGCCGGCCGTCCGGCGAGCGCGTGCCCTCGGGGTAGATGCCGAGCAGCTCGCTGCGGCGCAGGACCTTCAGCCCGCTGCGCAGGGCGGCCTCGCCGGCCCGACCGCCGGACCGGTCGACGGGCAGCTGCCCGACACCCTTGAAGAAGGCCGCCGTGAGGCGGCCCTTGATGCCCCGACCCGTGAAGTAGTCGGACTTGGCCAGGAACGTCATCCGGCGCGGCACCACCAGCGGCAGGAAGATCGAGTCCGAGAAGGACAGGTGGTTGCTGGCGAAGATCGCCGCACCCTCCGGGGGGATGTTCTCCTCCCCCTCGACCCACGGGCGGAACAGCAGCTTGAGGATGGGTCCGAGCACAATCGTCTTGAGCACCCAGTAGAACAACGACCCCACCTCCTATGACGCGCCGAACTCTACCCGGCACACTAGGCGGGCACCTCGCACCATGCGAGGATTCGCACAGGCGAGCACGCACGGCCCCCACACACGACCGGACCAGATGCGAGGAGCACAGGTGTCGATCCTGCCCGGAGCAGAGCCCTTCTCCCACGACGGGTCCGACGTCGGGGTCCTGCTGGTCCACGGCTTCACCAGCACCCCGCAGAGCCTGCGCCCCTGGGCCGAGCACCTCGCCGAGGCCGGCTACACCGTCCGGCTGCCCCGGCTGCCCGGCCACGGCACCACGTGGCAGGAGATGAACCGCACGGAGTGGTCCGACTGGTACGCCACCGTCGATGCCACCTTCCGCGAGCTGCTCGCCCGGTGCCGCACGGTCGTCGTCGCCGGCCTGTCCATGGGCGGGGCGCTGGCCCTGCAGCTCGCGCAGAACCACGGCCCCCGGGTCGCCGGGCTGGTCCTGGTCAACCCCGCGGTGAAGTTCGAGGACCCGCGCCTGGTGGTGCTGCCGGTGCTCAAGCACCTCGTCGGCGCGCTGCCCGGGATCGCCAACGACATCAAGAAGGCCGGCGCGACCGAGCTGGCCTACCCCAAGACGCCGCTCAAGGCCGGGCACTCCCAGATCGTCGCGTGGCGCACCGTCATCCGCGACCTGCCCGAGGTCACCCAGCCGGTGCTGCTGATGCGCTCCCCGCAGGACCACGTCGTCCCGGCGTCGAGCTCGGCCCTGGTGCTGGGCAAGATCTCCAGCGAGGACGTGCAGGAGATCCTGCTGGAGAACAGCTACCACGTCGCCACGCTCGACAACGACGCGCCGCTGATCTACGCCGAGTCGGTCAAGTTCATCGAGCGCCTCACCACGTGAAGCCATGAGCGACCAGGACCGCTCCGACGTCGACGCCCAGTTCGCCGAGATCATCGCCCACTGGGCCGAGGACGACGCCCTGGCCAGCGCCGGCGCGGGTCCCTGGCCGGAGCAGGAAGGCTACGGCCCGCCACCGGCAGACCGGGCCAAGGCCCCTGACACCGGACAGGACACCGACGCCCCGCCGCGGCCACCCGGCACCGAGGACCGGCGACCCGGCCCGGACGACAGCCGTCCCTCCGCCCCTGGCCCCTCGCCCTCCGGTCCCACACCGTCCGGACCCAGCCCCGCCGGCCAGGCGAACCCGCCCACCCAGCCGGCGCCACCGCCGGCCGTGCCCTCCTGGGGGCCGGAGCCGGCAGCGCAGGGCCCGCGCCGGCCCGAGGAACACTCGCAGGCCGACCCCGAGGACCACTTCATCCCGGGGCCCACGGCACCGCTGCCCGCCGGCGACCTGCAGTTCTGGGGCATCCTCATCGGCCTCACCGGCGGCCCGCTGCTCCTGCTCTACCTGATCCTGTTCGACCGCAGCGCGGACAGCCTGTGGCTGCTGCTGGCGATCAGCATGACCGTCGGCGGCTTCGCCCTGCTGGTCTCGCGCCTGCCGCGGCACCGCGACGAGGACGACGACGACGACGGCGCCCGCCTCTGACCCGGATCAGCCGCGGCGGACCATCACCAGCCGGCTCACGTCGAGGTCGGCCCACACCGGCAGGTGGTCGCTCGCGCGGACGAGGTCGGCGGGGTCAGGGGCCGGCACGGGGTCGTCCGGGAGCGCCGGCAACGAGGCGAACACCCCGTCGATCGCCAGCCGCGGGTGCCGCGCCGAGAAGGTCGGCCGGTCCGGCGACACCTGCGGCAGCCGGGAGGCCAGTGTCCTCCACGCCCGGCCGGTGCTGACCTCGTTGAGGTCGCCGGCCACGACCAGCGCCTCCGAGGGGCCGACGTCCGACAGCAGCTGCAGCAGGTGGTGCTCACGCTCCAGCGGGTCCAGGCCGAGGTGGAAGCTGGCCACCGTGAGCGGGCGGTGGCCCGGCAGCGCGACCTGGGCCACGGCATACCCTCGCTCGCGCTGAAGCGGCGCCACCGGCAGGCCCTCGTGCCTGCTGTCGTGCAGGTCCAGCGACGGCCGGGTCAGGACGGTCGTGCCCCCACTGCCGCGGTGCCGGCCGGCGAAGTTCAGGCCACACTGCTGCGCGAAGCCGGCGACACGGCGCCCGGAGAACGGGCGCCGCGGCACCTCCTGCAGGCAGAGCACGTCGGGGTCGACCGCCCGCACCACGCGCACGGCAGCCTCGACGTCGTCCTTGAGGTCATGCACGTTCCAGGTCGCGACCCGCAGGGCCGCGCGGGTCACGCCAGCCCCTCGACCTCGGCCCGGGCCAGGTCGGCGGCACCGATCAGCCCGGCCTCGTTGCCCAGCCGGGCTGCGACGATGCGCGCCTCCGGCCGGTATCCGCGGCCGGTCAGGGTCCGCCGGAAGGCTTCCCGCGCGGGGCCCAGCAGCAGCTCGCCGGCGGCGCTGACGCCGCCGCCGATGACGAAGGTGCCCGGGTCGAACGCGGCGGCGAGGTTGGCGATGCCGACCCCGAGCCAGGTCCCGATCTCGGCGAGCAGCTCGCGCGAGGTGGGGTCGCCCTCACGCGCGGCCTCGGTCACGACCGGGCCGGTGAGGTCGGCCGGCAGGCCGCCCACCCGCGCCAGCAGGTCTGTCGCCAGCGGGGACTGCGCCGTCGCCAGCGAACGCGCCTCCCGGACCAGGGCGTTGCCGCTGGCGTACTGCTCCCAGCACCCCCGGTTGCCGCACTCGCAGCGGTGACCGCCGGGCACGACCTGCATGTGGCCGAACTCCCCCGCGATGCCGAAGCGTCCCCGCTGGACGTGACCGTCGACCAGGATCGCCCCGCCGATGCCGGTGCCGAGGGTGACCATCATCAGGTGGGTCTCGCCCTGGCCGGCGCCGAAGCGCCACTCCGCCCACGCAGCGGTGTTGGCGTCGTTGTCGACGAAGATCGGGTGAGGCACCCGGGCCTGCAGTGCCTGTCGCAGCGGCTCCTGCCGCCAGGACAGGTGCGGGGCGAACACCACCGTGGCGCGGTCGGCCGAGACGAACCCGGCGGCGCCGATGCCGACGGCGCACACGGCGTCGTGGCCGCCCGCCGCCGCGGTCAGCTCCTCGACCACCTCGACGATGGTGTCCTCGACGACGGCTGGCTCGGTGGAGCGGTGGGGCGTCACCCGGCGGGCTCGCTGCAGCACCACCCCGTCGGCGTCGACGACCCCACCGGCGACCTTGGTGCCGCCGATGTCGACGCCGATCGCCAGCGGGGCGCTCACCCCACGGCCTCCGCGACGAGCGCGGCGGCGCCGATGATCCCGGCGTCGTTGCCCAGGCTGGCCACGGCGAACCGCGCCTCGGGTCGGTGGCCGCGGCCGGTGAGCTGGCGCCGGAACGCCGCCTGGGCCGGATCCAGCAGCAGCGCCCCGGCGTCTGCCACGCCACCGCCGAGGACGATCAGCTCGGGGTCCAGGATCGCGGTGACGGACGCGGCGCCCTCACCGATCCAGCGGCCGAGGTCGGCGAGCAGCTCCACGGCAGCCGGGTCGCCCTGCGCGGCAGCCGAGGTGATGTCGTGGCCGGAGAGCTTGTCCGGGTCGCCGGCGCACAGCTCGGACAGCCGCGCGGCGTGCGGGGTGCCGGAGCGGACCAGCTCGCGCGCCTCACGGACGAGGGCGTTGCCGCTGGCATACATCTCCCAGCACCCGCGGTTGCCGCAACCGCAGCGGATGCCGTCGGGCACGACGCGCATGTGGCCGAGCTCGGCGGCGATGCCGTAGGCCCCCCGCAGCAGGTGGCCGCCGGTGACGACCCCGCCGCCGATGCCCGTGCCGACGGTGATCAGCACCATGTCGTCGACGTCGCGGGCGGCGCCGAACCGGAACTCGCCCCACGCCGCGGCGTTGGCGTCGTTGTCGATGATGACCGGCAGGTCGATGGTGGCCTGGAGGCGGCGCTTGAGCGGCTCGTCCCGCCAGGCCAGGTTCGGAGCGAAGAGGACGGTCGAGCCGGTGGCGTCGATGAAGCCGGCACACGCCACGCCCACACCGGTGACGTCGGCGCCGTCGGAGAGCTCGCGGACGAGGTCGGCCACCTCCACCGCGATCCGGTCGGGGTCGTGCGCCGGGGTGACGCGCCGCCCGCGCGCGAGGATCGTGCCGGTCGGGGACACCAGCCCGCCCGCGATCTTGGTGCCGCCGATGTCCAGCCCGATGGTGGCGCTCACTGCCCAGCCCTCTTCTCGATGATGTCGTCGTCCGCAACGGGAATGTCCTGGACGCTAGCGCCAGGGTGCTGGGCACCGCCCGTCGTCCCATCCTGCGGGCGGCCCCGGGCGGCCTCCCGGGCCACCTCCCGCAGCGTGTCGGTGAGCGCACCCGCCAGGTCCGCCAGGCGGTCCAGCGTCTCGGGCCGGACCGTGCGCAGCCAGGCGATGCCCTGGCAGACCGGGCACACCCCGCAGGAGGCCGCCCTGCCGACCCCGGCCTGCGCGCCACAGGTCGGGCACTGCCGTCCGTCGCCCGTCCCGTCAGGCGCGTCCCGGTCCTCCGCGTTGCCGCCCGGGTCCCGCGGGTGGGAGCGGTCGGCATACGGCGCGTCGTCGCCCTCGCGGGCGCGGTCAGCCGCGGCGTGCGTGCCGGACCAGGCGGCGAACGCCTCCACGAGCCGCGCCGCCTCCTCGGCCACGCTGCCCACCGGGGATGCCGCGTGCTCGCGGCCGGTGCTCTCGTCGGTCATTGCTGGGGCCACACCTTCTCGTCGGGCACGAACCGCACGCGCAGCGCCCCGTCGCTCACGCCGGCACCCGTCACGACGCAGCGGCGCAGCACGCTGGGCAGGGACAGCACCCGGCGGTGGTCGCCGACGGCGACCAGCAGCTCGTCGCCGCGGCGCTTGAGGTCCACCTCGGCCGCGGTCACCAGGGGCAGGGGGAGGCGCAGGACGTATGCCGTGCCGTCGCGGTCCAGGCTCATCCCCCGGTGTGCCGCCGGCGCCAGGAGCGCCTCGGCGGACGCGGCACCGGGGTCGCCCTCCCGCGCCAGCGCCAGCTCGGCCAGCGCGTCGACACCGATGGGCTCCTCGGCAAGGTAGGGGGTGACCACCACCGGCAGCGGCTCGAAGGACTCGCGCACCTCCGCCAGGCCGCGCTGCTGGGCACGGTTCCAGGAGGCGCGCCACGGGTCGGCGTCCC
>DASSPC010000295.1:0-18846 GCA_035699865.1 Oryzihumus sp.
AGCCGTGGGTCGTGGCTTGCGGTCCGGTTAACACGTCGAGGTGCTTGTCCGTGGATCCGATGTCCCTGTACAAGGCCTGGACCTCACCCGGAGCCAGGTGAGGGTCGTTGCTGGCGACCACGAACAGCGCCGGGCAGCGGATTGAGCGCACCGCGGCGCCAACCGCGAGCGGCACCGCCGTCCCGCCCACGCGTGGGGTGAAGCTGGCATGGCAGGACATGCAGACCACCGCGGAGATCGCCGACTGCGGTGAGGACGTGGCGGCCAACGCGACGGTGCCACCCATCGACGCGCCCAGGACCGCCACCCGCCGCGCTCCCCGGCGGTGCAGCTCGGCCACGGCGCCGGAGACGTCGGCGACCAGGTCGCCGCGCGCCGCGTCGGTGGCCGGGCAGGCAGCGCGGCCGAAGCAGCGCAGATCCACGTCCAGCACGTGCAGCCCGCGCTGGCTCAGATAGACCGCATACGGCCAGAACCCGCACAGGTCCGCTGGGTACTCGTGCACCAGGACCACCCCGGCCGCGCCCGACCCGACTTCGGCGGCATCCAAGCGCACCCCATCGGAGGCCGCGAAGGTCACGATTCGCCCGGTCGCCTTCGGGCCTCCGCAGCGTTGCCCCGGGGACTCGGTCGTCGCCGACGCGGCCCCCGGGCGGGAGGGCCCGCTGCCGGACGCGGACGAGCAGCCGGACGATGCCAGCGCGAGCAGGCAGGCCACGGCGATGATCCGACGGCGCAAGCCAACAGGGCGCTGTCGGCGACTGATGGCGTTGACGCGATCCAGGCCCATGCCTAGGAACCTAGGGTCAGAAGGTGCAGAACGCGCGAGATGGGCTGGACCTGGTGCTGCTGGAGTCTCTCTCGGCGGGCGAATGTCGCGGGACGTGCCGACCATGAGCCATGAACCCGCTCGGGGGCCAGGTGGACTTACGCGGGGTTTACAACGGTGCCGGGGGGCTGTTGATCGGTGGTTTGGAGATGCTGACCAGCCCGGTGGGTTACCACCCGGTCGGCCCCGCCGGCCAAGGCCGCACGTGGCTCGGTCTTGGGTGCGGGGTCGTCCGGGGCGTGGCCGAATTCAGACGCTCACTGATCTGCCTAGGAGCCTGCATCCGCCCAGATTGACGCGGCCGCGCGCACCGAGATCCGCTGGGAACTGCCGAAGCCGGGCTGGTTGACGAGGTCGTGCTGGTCGGCGGTTCGGGCGAGCGGCGGGCTAACGCGTGGGCAGGCCCCACTGATTGAACTCATGTCTCAGCCGTAGTGCGGACTTCCTGCCCAGAGTCATTCTGACGATGAGGACGAAGTTGACCCGCCATGCGTGATGATGGCCTCTGCTGCTGCCCCTGCCCTGGACAGGCTCCCGCAACTCCCTGCCCGGCCCATAGTCGGGCGTCACGATGTGCGCCAGCTCATGAAGACACGCATGCTCGCATTGGCGGGAGCTCCGCCGGTCGTTCGTGCCGATCTTCACCCGCCGCTGCGCCGCGTCGGCATGGCTGCTTCCCCGGCCGCCCACGACGATCACCGGGGCGGCGTGAGCCGTGAACGCAGCCGTGAACCAGTCCATGTGTTGGATGGCGTGGATGTAGGCCCCGCACTGCCGAAGGTCAACCAATCCGTCAGGCTGGATATGCAGGATGTGTGCGAGCTCGCTGTTGGGCAAGGCTGCCGCCAGCTGCGAGTTGTACGCCGCTTCCTGGAGCTTGGTCGTCGCTTCTCCTTGGCTTGAAACCTGATCTTCCGCAATCAGCTGCGCGCCGGTCCTGGCTGGGTTCTTCGGCGAACGCGGAGGAGCCACCCGAGGAACAGGATCGCCGCCACTGCGTTCAGGTAGCCCAACAGGGAGGCAACGAACAGCACAGGGTCGTTCGTGGGAAGGTCCCGACCGGCAGCCCCGGTGAGGTTGTGCACGAGGTAGAAGAGGGCTTCGACTACGAGAAAGGGCGCCATGACCCCTTGCTGCCCTCATTCGCTCGATTCCGTCGCGCCGACAGTTCCGGGCTGACCAGTCAGCGTCGCGACGGGTACACCGCCAGCCAGATCGTCGCCAAGCTTGGAGCTCGATCGCGGCAAGGCGACACACCCGTAGATGCCAGACGCGACGATCAAGCAGGCCGACACTGTGTAGATCGTGTCGATCCTGCCCACGTGCAGCCGCCCCGCCACCGTCGCGTGAAAACCGGCCAAAACCGTGCTGGCGAGGCACCCGGCAATCACCACAGACCCGACAGACGCAGCCATGTTCACGGGTGTGAACACTGCGATCATCCGACCCATGAAGTCCTTGGGCGTGACAGCCATCAGCAGCGGGCTGAGGCCGGCGTTCAACGCCGCGACGGGGATCGCCATGAGAAACATCAAGACCAGTGCCGCAGTGAAGTCCGTCTGGCGGGCGTAGACGGACAGCAGGCACCCTGTGGCGAGTAGACCCAACCAGGTGAGGTTTCGCGCGCCCACGAGTCTGGCCGCACGACCAGACACCAGGGAGCCCGCTACCGAGCCCAGTCCGTACGCCATCGTCATCAAACCCAAGAGGCGCGTGGAGGTGTGCAGGTTGTCGCTCATAAAGAAGACCAGCAGCGGCGTCACCGCCCCGACACCCAGCGAGGAGATGACCGCAACCGTCAGGAGCGCAACCAAGAACCGGTTACCGGTGAACATCTTCACCCCGGCCGCGAACTCGACCCGCCACGCCTGCTTTCGAGCTGCCTCACCGGTGGCCCGTGCGACCGCCGCCATGGGGAAGTGAACAGACCGAACCGCGAAGAAGGACACCGCGTAAGACAACGCGTTGATCAGCAAAGCCCACTGAATACCCAACGTGAACAGCAGCGGCGCGGCCAAAGGCGGACCGACGACCGCCGCCGTCGCTGCAGTCGCCTGCCCAAGCCCCACCGCTTTGGCTCGATCCGCCTCGTCGGCAACGATCTCGCCCACCGTCGCGAATCGTGCCGGGTTGAAGAACTGTCCAGCGGCGTTCACGACGAAGACCACCCCATACAGGATGATCAGCCAGACGCTCGCCGGGAGAGCATCGCGCGGCAGCAGTGTGACGAGCGTAAGCAAACCGACCAGCAGCCCGCGAATCACCTCCGAAGCCAGCATGGTGCGCCGCCGGCTCCACCGATCCACGAAGACTCCCGCGACGGGCCCGACCAGGATGATCGCGGCCAAAGCACACAGCATCAGGCCGCTTACCGCGGCCGGGGCCCAATGGCTCCTCGCGAACAACTGGGTGGCCACCCAGATCGTCAACGTGGTGTCGAAAACGAAGTCACCGACCGTGGAGATGGCCTGGCCGTACCAGAGTCGTGCGAAGTCTCGGTTGACGAGGAACGTGCCTGCTCGAGCTCTCAGATCGGGCTGCACCTCATGATCTGCCTCCGCGCTACTTCGACCGCCTCGCTGACCGATGTCCCCCATCGACCTCTCCTCGCATACGAGCACCTGGCTGCGACCACCGACCACCAACTGCGCCGAATGCATGCTGGCAGACCCGCTCCTCCCGTGGACGCAGGTCGAGCAGGGCGTTGTCCAAGCCAGCTGGCGGCGGCGTCGCGCTCCCTGGGGCCTGACCTGGCCTCGCCGAGACCTGAGTCGGCCCCAACCTGCTTACTCTCGCGCCGTGTACGGCGCCGCAACGGACCCCTCGACCGGGCGGTCCGCGCCGGTCACGGACAGGTAGACCACAAGGACGCCGATCAGGGCGGCCAGAGTGAGCGTGACCGGGCCGGTGCCGAGATCCAGGCCGCGCCGACTCGCCGGGACGCCCAGCCAGTCGGCGAACGACGCGCCCAGCGGACGCGTCACGATGTAGGCGAACCAGAATGCTGCGATGCTGTTCATCCCCAGCCGCCAGTGGGCCAGGGCGGGGATGGCGATCACGACCGCGAAGAGCACCCCGGAGGCGAGGTACCCCAGGCGCATGGTCGAGGCCGTCATGTCACCGGCCGCCGTGCCCAAGGCGAAGGTGCACAACACCGTGGCCCAGTAGAACCGTTCTCTCCGCGGGGTGCGGATGCTGTGGATCGACAGCGTGTGCTCGCGGCTGTACCAGCGAGCGAGGATGACCGCCAAGGCCACCGCGAAGAAGATGGTGCTGACGACGTACGGCACACCGAAGCCGATGTGCACCACATCAGCCGCCATGGTCCCGAACACGCTCACCATCGACACCGCCAGCCAGTAGGACCACGGCCGGTATCGGCCCGAGCGGAACTGGAGGTTCAGTGCGGCCGTGAACGCCGTCGCGCCCAGCGTCACGGCCACGAACGGGTTGATCCGTCGGACCAGGTAGTCGGATGCGGTCTCACCCATGCCCGTGGTGAGTACCTTCGTGACCCAGAACAACGCGGTGACCGCCGGCACCTTGCTCAGGCCGGCCCGGACTCCCGGCGCGAATGCTCTGGACTGCTCGCCGGTGGCCATTGGGCGAGTATCACCGGCGGGCCTGGCGCCCGCGCTCCCGTGATCGCGCGACCGGAACTACGTCCCGCGCAGGTGGCCAACCCTCCGGCATCAGTAGCCGCTCGCCTGAACCATTCGGCGGACAATCCCCTTGCGAACATGAGGCATAGTCGGCGGCGTAAACAAGAAAGCAGGGCCGCTGCCGACACACAGGAGTGCGCATGCACCGATTGCAGCGGATGGCCCTCGTCGGGGCCATGGCCATCACAGCAGCCCTGGCGCTGGCTCCAACAGCCAGCGCCGCAGGCACCGGCACCACGCGAGTGCTGATCGCCACCCGACCAAACCCCGCCCTCTCAACCGCCCCAGTCGCCTTGTACGGCAGGGTCAAGCCGACGTCGTCCACGACTGCGCCGACAGGGCAGGTCTGCTTCTACGACGGAACGTCAACCACGACCTTGGGGTGTGGCACCCTCGCCGCCCAAGCCAACGGGACGATGCAGACTCACATCAAGGTGAGCTTGGCCAAGGGCACACACGCCCTTGTGGCCAAGTACTCCGGCGACTCCCACTACGCAGCCAACCAGTCAAAGGTGCTCCTCCTCACGGTGAGCTGAACTTCCCCCGCTACGCCAAGGGATCTACCGGCTAGCGACCTCAGGTGGAACTGCGTTCCTGGATCGTGAGCGGAACCGGGTCGAGAGCAGACCCCGACGCCACCCCCGCGCAAGGCCCAGATCGATCACGGTGGCGTGATGCCCAGGATCCAGGTTCCAGGCACCCCGGGTGAGCCAGACCATAGCCCGGGGTCCGCCGTCCAAGGTCTCGACCCTGAGGATTCCACTGGCGCTGTCGAAGCCGGCCTGTTCGACGTCCCCCACCCCTCGGGGTCAGGGCCAGGATCACCCGGGTGGACCTCAAGGCGAACCGCCACGGGTTCACCCTCCCGATGACAGCGCAGCGCCACACAAACGACTCAGACCGAGGTCAGAGGCGGGTAGCGTCGGGGCTCAGAGCCATCCCGCCCTGCGGAACGCGTGGTAGAGCCAGAGGTCGGCGGCCACCATGACCACCAGCACGAGCACGTAGCCGTAATGCCAGTGGAGCTCGGGAATGTTGTCGAACCTCATTCCGTATATCCCGGAGATCACCGTTGGCATAACCGCCATCGCGGCATACGCGGAGATGCGACGCACGTCGTCGTTCTGCTGCACCTCGATCTGCGCCAGGTGGGCGTTGAGCACGTTGGTGAGCAGCCTGTCGTAGGACTCGGCATGGTCGATGACGCGCAGCAGGTGGTCGGAGATGTCCCGGAAGTAGGGCCGTGCCTCCTCCCTCACCCCAGGGATCTCACGGTCCTCGGTCAACCGACGCAGTGGCTCCGCCAACGGAAGGGTTGCCCGTTTGAACTCCAGCACCTCCCGCTTGAGCGAGTAGACCCCCGCGGCGCTGACGGCGCGGGCCTCCCCGGAGAACACGTCGCGCTCGATGGCGGTGAGGTCCTCGGCGACCTCCCGGTCGATCAGGGTGTAGGTGTCCACGACAGAGTCCATCACTGAGTACAGGACGGCGACGGGGCCATGCTCCAGCTGGTCGGGGGCCGACTCCAGCCGTTGGCGCACCTCAGCCAACGGGTTGCCCTCGCCACGGCGCACCGTCACGACGAAGCAGTCGCCGACGAAGAGCATCACCTCGCCAGTCTCGATGTCCGAGGTCGACTCGATGTAGCGCAGCGTCTTCATCACCACGAACAGGCTGGAGCCGTAAATCTCGATCTTGGGTCGCTGGTGGCCGTTGACGGCGTCCTCGACCGCCAGCGAGTGCAGCCGCAGCTCTGCGGTGACCAGGGCGAACTCCGCGGCGGTGGGGTCCTTCAGACCGACCCAGATGAAGCCCTGACCGCGACGTCGCAGGCTTTCAAGCTCGTCTCCGAGGTCACCGCAGCGCATCCGCAGGCCGTCTCGGTAGACGGCCTGGTCAACGATCACCACACGATTGGATCACCGTTCGACCGACGGTGCACGCACCGCCTGCCGGTCCGGCTCGAGCGCGCCGTCCGAGAAGACGTGCAGGTTGGTGTTCGGGGCGGCGTAGGTCAACTGCCGATGCTCGTCCCCAGCGATGGGGGCCCGGAAGGTCAACCGAAACCCCGCCGCCTCCAGGCGGCCCAAGTATCGGCCTTCGTCCAGGACGTCTGGCACCAGCACGTCCACGTCGATGACCGGCTTGGCGGCCAGACCTGGCACGGCCGTGGACCCGATGTGCCGCACGGCGATGGCCGTCTCGCCGGTACCGGCGCGAGTCGTGCTCAGCGAAGGCCGAGGCGAGCCGGCCACGCGCCACGAGCCGGCCTGGCTCAGCCGCGTCTACGTGGGGCATGTCGACCGCTGGTAGGGCCGGCCGCAAGCAGATGCGGGATAGCGTTGGTGGCGGTCAGGGGTTCACGGGGGTCAGGCATCATCCGGGGAGGAGGCGTCTGTGAGCAGAACCAACGATGTCCCTGCGAGCCGGGGGAACGAGGCGGGACGGCTGTCGTCCCTCGGCCCTGCCGCCGGCGCGGGGACGCGACGGTGGGAGTGGGTGGCGCTCGCCGCCGTCCTGGTCCTGGCCGGTGTGGCCTACGGATGGGACCTGGACCGCAATGGCTGGGCCAACGCGTACTACAGCGCCGCCGCCCAGGCCGGCGCGACGAGCTGGCGGGCCATGTTCTTCGGCAGCCTGGAGGCTCGCAATGCGGTCGCGACGGACAAGCCTCCCGTGGCCCTGTGGGTCATCGCTGCCTCGGTCCGCCTCTGGGGTCTGAGCCCGGTCAGCGTGATGCTGCCCCAGGTGCTCCAGGGAGTGCTGAGCGTGCTCGTGCTGCACCGGACCGTGCGCCGCCTCGGTGGCCCGAGGTCGGCCACCGTGGCAGCCGTGGTCCTGGCGACGACTCCGGTCTTCTTCGTCCTGGCCCGGTTCAACGACCCCGACACGACCCTGACGTTGCTGCTGCTGTGCGCCACCTACGGCATCGTCCGCTGCGCCCGGTCCAGGTCCCGGGGACGGGCGTGGGCCGTTGCTGCGGGATGGTTCATCGGCGCGGCGTTCCTGACCAAGTGGATGGCCGCCCTGCTGCCGGTCCCGGCCCTGCTGGCCTACCTGCTCCTCCACCCCCACCTGCCGGTGAAGGAGCGGCGGACCCGCGCGGGCGCGGTCCTGGCCTCCGCCCTGGTGGCCGGACTGTGGTGGCCGGTCCTGCTGTGGGTGCTGCCCGCAGGCGCCCGACCCTTCCAGGACGCCAGTGGTGGCAGCGTGTGGAACCTGGTCTTCGGTAGCGACGGGGTGAGCCGGCTGGCCAGCGCGACGGTCACCCGGGCCAACGCCACCAGCGGGGCCCCTGGCCCCCTGCGCCTGCTCGCGCCGCCGTTCGACACACAGGTCGGCTGGCTGGTCCCGCTGGCGTTGGCGGCCCTGATCGTCCCCTGGGTGCTCCGCCGCGCAGGACTTGTGCGCCGGACCGGCCGCGACAGCTACCTCCTGTGGGGCGGGTGGCTCCTGCTCGGCTCCACCGCGTTCAGCCTGATGTCCGGGGCGATGCACCCCTACTACACCGTGCTGCTTGCCCCCGCGGTCGCCGCGCTGATCGGCCTGGCCTGCTCCGACCTGGCCGACGCCTGGGACGAGCCGCTGGCCCGACTCCTCGGCACCGCGCTGCTGGCGCTGGGCGGCGCCTACACGCTTACCGTCCTGGGAACCGGGCACCGGGAGCCCGGTTGGGTCTCCCCCATGGTCACCGTCTGCCTGGCCGTTGCCATGCTCCTGCTGGTCGTGCCCGCGACGCGGGCGCAAGGACCGCAGGGACCACTCCTGCGCGGCGCAGCCATGACCGCGGTCGCGGTGAGCCTGCTCACCGGCCCGACGGTCTTCGCGGTGGCCACGCTCGGACGGCCGGTGACCGGCGCCAATCCGCTCGCCGGCCCGGCGCCCAGCGTCATCGTCGCGCCCTACGACCAGGCCCTGGTGCACTTCCTCGAGGCGCAGCCGGAAGGACGGTGGATGGCCGCCGTGCCCACCGCCACCGCCGCGGCCCGCCTGCAACTGCAGTCCGGCGACCCCGTGCTGCCCCTCGGCGGCTTCACGGGACATGCCGGCTCCCCCACGGTCGCGCAGGTCCAGGCGTGGGCCCGGCAGGGCCGGCTGCGCTACATCGTCCTCGCCGGACCGTACGCCACCCACCCCAGCGACGACCCCGCCCCGCTCGCGCACTCCAACCTGGCGGCCCTGATCCGCTGGGCTCGCGCCCATGCCTGCGTCCGGTCGGTGCCCGGCACCACCGTCCGCGTCATCGACCTCCACGGCACCTGCCTGGCGACCACATCACTGGCTTCGCCCGGCCTCGGGACCGCCCGCGCCTGACTCGCCTTGCCTGTCATCACTGCCCTGGAGGACTTCCTCGCCAGCCGCGGTCCTTCGTACTCGACCGCGCGGAAAGGACGAGGCTCCTCACCGCGCCAGACCTGCCGCTCATCCCAGACGGAGGATGCGGGGCGTATCCCTTGGCCGAAGCGTGGACTCTCTGCGGTCTAAACGGACACACCAGGTCTTACCCGACGCGGGGCCGCGCGCCTCGGCAGTCCGGGGCTGAGGGCCCACCGTGCTTGAAGGAGGACGGAGATGAGGAAGCCGCACATCACACCGGCCTTCGCGGCGTTCGCGGCCTTCGGGATGGTCCTCGGCGGGCTGATCTGGCTGACAACCCCCTCAGGGGCCTCGGGCCAGACTCTGCCGGCAACGGCCACGCCAACCAGCCCGCCCGCCCACGTCGTGATCGTGGTCATGGAGAACCACAGCCTCAGCGAAGCCCTCCCCGCAGCGACCTACCTGACCGGCCTGGCCCGCCAGGGCGTGCTCTACACCGATGACACCGGCAAGTCCCACCCCTCCTTGCCCAACTACCTCGACCTCTACAGCGGGTCCACCCAGGGGCAGGACGGCAGCGACAGCTGCGTCCAGCTCAGCGCCGCCAACCTCGGCACCCAGGCGGCCGCCGCGCACCTGACGATCAAGGGATACATGGAAGGCTTGGGCGGCGGCGGCAACTACGCCTGCCGGCACAACCCCTTCGCCCAATTCACCGACCCGACCAGCGTGCACGCCAGCGTCGACTTCAGCCAGTTCCCGACCAACTACGCCAGCCTCCCGCGGATCGCGTACGTCAGCCCGAACACGTGCAACGACTGGCATGACTGCTCCATCGCCACCGGCGACGCCTGGCTGCGGACCCACCTCAACGGCTACGCCCAATGGGCCAAGACCCACAACTCGGTGCTCATCGTCACCACCGACGAGAACAACGGCAACGGGTTGACCGACCCCCTCATGACCGTCGTCGTCGGCCAGGGCGTCCGCCCTTCGACCCAGCGGGCGCACGTCACCCACGACTCGCTCCTGCGCACCCTGGAGGACTGGTTCCGTCTCGGTCACCTCAACGGCAGCGCCAGCGCCACCCCACTCCCGGGGCTGCCCCGCTTCTAGCCTTGTCGTCGATCCGGCTGAGCTCGGCGCATCGCCAGACAGGCGCCAAACAGCCACTGACGCTTCATCGGACGGCGCCACAGTGATGCGCCCGTCGCGCCGGAACGGCCCCCTCGAAGGTTTCGACGCCGGCATGACGCGTCCGTCCTGCGGACCTGACGCAACGGGCACACGCCTGGAATCGGCGTGTGCCCGTTGGGCCTGCCTCAAAGGGAAGTGGCGGTGGTCAGAACTTGTGCTGTTGCAGGTCGGTCAGCAGCACGTGGAGCTCCTTTTCCTGCTGCGCGGGTGCCGCCGGCTGGATGTTGCCGTGGTCGATGGCGTACGTCTTGAGGACGGCGTCCATCTGGTGGTCGAGCAGGGTCCAGGTGGTGTTGTTCACGGCCTGGAGGGAGGTCGCGTCAGCGTCCCAGTCGTCGCGCATCGTCTGCACGGTCGCGTGGGAGGCGGGCAACTTCGCCGCCTTGTCCTGGGTCATTGCGGTCTTCGTGAGGTTCTCGTACTTGGCCACCGTGGCTGCGGCCTGGTTCGTGGTCAGCGCCGCCTTCGGGCACGCGGGCATGGTTTCGCTCTGACCGGTCGGGTCGCAGGTCTGGTGCGGCTGGTTGTGCGCCCAGAGCATCAGAGCCACGGTTCCGATGGCGAGTGCGGCGAAGCCGCCGAGCGCGATGCGTTCCCTGTGCGGGTTGGTCGTGACCGCCGGGGCGTGGGTCGCCTCGTACGTCTCAACGACGTCACTACGAGTCACGGTCAGGTAGATGATCGTGGCCAGGATCGCACCGAGGAAGATCAGGCTGGTCAGGAACGTCCCCAGGCCCAGGCCGACCGGGTCACCGGGGTTGGCCGCGACCTTTGGGGAGGCCAGCCAGTCACCGATGTTGGCGCCCAGCGGTCGGGTCAGGATGTAGGCGAGCCAGAACGACAGCACCGGGCTGGCGCCGAACTTCCACAGCAACGCGATCGCGACGATCAGGCCCAGCGGGAGCAGCACCGAGACGGCCGGGGTCCAGTTGGTGAGCTCGAGGGTCCAGTCGCCGGTCGCGGTGCCGAGGGCAAAGGTGACCAGGACGGTCAACCAGTAGAACGCCTCGCGCGGCGTTGTGTTGATGCTGTGGATCGACAGGGTGCGTTCGCGGATCCACCAGATGCCGAACACGACTGCGAGCAGGACCGCGAACACCGTCGAGCTCAGCCACAGCGGGATGTGCAGCTGGTCGGTGCCCATGTCGGTGTACAGCGTGCCGGCCACGCTGACCACCACGACGGTCAGCCAGTAGGGGAACGGAATGTAGCGCTTGGCGCGCATCTGCACCGTCAGGACGACCACGAAGACTGCGGTGAACAGCAGCATCGTGTTGGTCAGGCCGAAGCCGAGGGTCTCGTTGATGTAGTCCGCGAAACTCTCGCCGACCGTGGTGCACAGGATCTTGATGATCCAGAACCAGATCGTGACCTCGGGCACCTTGTTGAGCATCTGGCGCCCGGTGGCGCGTGGGCGCGTCGCGGTGATCGTAGGAGCATCCATGGCGGTGACCGTAACTTCTACACCTGTGTAGAAACTGAATGCGAGATGCGCCAGCGTCCCGTCCTTCCCGGGGAGAACGGTCCGCCACCGGTCGGCCGTACCATCGGTAGCGGACTCCAACACAAGTTGGCTGCGCGCGCAAAGGTTTGACGATGACTCCACTCCGCAGGCCCGCTTCAACAGGCCCCGACCCTGTAAGCCGACGTGCCAACGGCGAGCTTGAGACGGCCATCCTGCGCGCCCTGTGGGACGCGGGGCGACCGCTGAACGCTACGGAAGTTCGGGACTATCTGACGTCCAACACCGCCCAGCAAGCCCCGCTTGCGTACACCACCGTCGTCACAACCCTGACGAGGCTGAAGGACAAGGGGGCACTACGGCGTGAACGTGACGGCCGTGCCTACCGCTACACCCCCACCGCCGACAACGCAGGCCTGGCGGCTCGACGCATGACGGCGTTGCTCGACGCAGCCAACGACCGCGACACGGTGCTGGTGCGATTCGTCACCGAACTCTCCAGCCACGACGAAGAACTGGTCCGCGCGCTCCTGGCTGAGCATGCGGCTCCCCAAGACACTGACGGTTGACCGATGCACGACGACGTCTACCTCAGCCTTGCCCTTCCACTCCTGGCCAGACCACTCGCGCACCTGATTGCGACCCGCGTGGGGCCGCGACCGGCCACCATCCTCATGACCGTGGCCGCCCTAGCCTTGTCGGCCACCAGTTGCGCCGCGCTTGGCATCGTCGTGGCTGCCGGGATCGCGGGCCCTGCCGACGCAGGGCCGACGCTGGCCACTCTCGCGTCTCGGGCGCCCGGTGTCATCGGCTCAGCAGTGTTGGGCGCGGCCCTTCTCGCCACGGCCCGGTTCATCGTCATTCGATGCCGCGCGCTCATAGACGCATTTCGACACGCTCGGTCCTTGCCGAGTACCGGCGCCGTGATCGTCACGTCGCAGCCAACCGCCGACGCCTATACGGTCCCCGGCGCTCCGGGACGCATCGTTGTGTCGACCGGCATGGTTGCGGCACTCGACGAGCCAAGCCTTCGCGCACTGGTTGCCCACGAGCAGGCGCACCTGGACGGCAGCCACTACGTCTACGCGACACTTGCCCGGCTTGCGGCCACGGCCAACCCATTCGTCCGGCCGCTCTCGACGGCGGTCGAGTACTCCATCGAACGGTGGGCCGACGAGGAGGCCGCAACCGCGACGGGAGACCGGCTCGCCGTAGCACGAGCCATCTCCAGCGCTGCGGTCGCGGCCAAGCATGGCCACGCCCAAGCTGAGCATGGGATCATGCTCGGCGCGCTAGGCAGCAGCCCGTCCACGAACCTTTCAGACGCCGGACCCATCCCACGCCGAGTGGCAGCTCTGCTCGTGCCCGCACGGCCAACGAGCACCACCGCGGTAGGGCTCGGCACATGGGTCATCGTTGCTTCGTTGGCCTTCAGTCTCGAAGCAGCAAGCGACCTCGCTGACGCCTTCCCGGGGCTCTGGACTGCCCTGACCTAAACGACGCACGTTCCTCGATGGGCGGCAGTTGTCATCCGCGCCCTAGCGACTTACCCGGGAGGCGCGCCGCGCCGCCCGCGAGAGCACCCCGGACGGGCACGATTCCGGAAGTGCTGCGCGCCACGACAACCGGGACGATGCCGCCTGTCGGAGCATGACGGAACGCTGACTTGCCTGCGGACGCAAAGGCAACCCTCCGCCGCACCCGCGGTGGGTTGACAGCCTGCTGCCGGAACACCCGCTGCTGCTTCTCCGGTCACTTCGGGGCCGCGGCGACGTTGAACATGTACTGCATCGCGCATGAGCTTCCGGAGCCGTCCGCGTTGTTGGACGTCACGGTGAGGGTCTCAGCGCCGCTCCTCTTGGGGGTCCAGTGAATGACGGCGCTGTAGTCACCCGGGTCTGCCGCGACGGTCTTCGGTGCGTCATCGGAGAAGCGGTAGGTGTAGCTGCTCGGCCAGGTGCCGTCCCACGGTGGGGAGAGCGTGAACGTTCCGGGGACACCGATGCCGCCGGCCGGCTGTCCGTCGTTGAGGTACAGGTCGGCCTGGACGAACGGCTGGGGGTTGATGTCGAGGATTGTGTAGCTCGGGTCGGAGGTGAAGCCGCTCTTGCTCGTGCTGGTCGCTTTGAGCATCGAGCTATCGGCCGTGACGGGGATGACCGCGGTGGCTGTGCCGTGGGCGTCCGCTCGTACGGTAGTGGTCTTGCCGTAGTCGAGGGCGTAGCTGTAGGAGACGACGTTGTCGACCCCTGGGTGCGGGGCGAACGAGACCCGGACGTTGTTGCCGCAGATGGCCTGGGAGCCCAGGACCGTGACCGTCGGTGCGGCCGATCGGAGCATGATCTGGTAGCGCACGGGTGGCTGGGACATGTTCCCGGCTGCGTCGAGCGATGCGACGGTCAGCGTCTGCGGTCCCGACCCCGGGGGGTTGAGGGTCAGCGTCGCGGTCCCACCTGGGGTGGTCGGCTTGATGACATCGGGCTGGGTTAGGAAGTCCGGACAGTCGAGCTCGTTCAGCGGCCCGCTGTACGAGCAGGCCGGCAGGGGAAGGTCGTAGCCCCACGTGTAGAGGAAGCCGCCGACGTCGGGGTTGCCGCCGCCGCTCAGGGTGAACGTGGCCGGCTGACCGAGTGGGCCCCATGTGTTCTGGGGGTAGTTGGAGGTGACTGTCGGTGCTGGCGGCGGGGTCGCGTCGTACTGGAACGAGCACGTCGCCGACCAGGGTGAGGTGGACGTGCCGTCGGAGACGTTGACCCGCCAGGAGTAGGTGGTGCCGCTGGTCAGCGCGGCAGCGGGGACGTTTCCTGTGGCCAGCAGGCTAGAGCCATACGTGGTCGCGGAGACGTCGGTGACGGACGTCGGGTCTGAGGAGGGCCACAGCTCGAAGGTGAAGCTGTAGCTGGACGTGCTGGTGCTCGTGGCGGTCCGGGCTGCCTGGAGCGTGTCCCCGAAGTACCCCAGAGTCGGCAAAGGCGCGCTCGTGGCACACGCCTTGCCTCCGTTGACGAGGCTGGTGCCGTCAATAGCCGGCGGCGGCGTCGCGGCCGACGCCGGCGCGACGACCGGTCCCGCACCAATGAACGCGAATGCCACAGCCGCGGCAGCAACCCACTTCGAGACCCGCATACGTTCCCCCTGTGCCCCCAACCGCCCCCCGCGGGCAGGTGGAGCAATGGTGCCCGATGCGCTGCCTCGGCACAACGGCCTAATTGAGGGAGCTGCTACGCCGGGTCGGCACGCGGACAGCTGCCACAGGCGTGGATCTGCGGGCTCCGAGACCCAGTCCCGTCCGGCTCCCCGCCATTCCCCGTCCCATTGGTCCATACACGCCCCGATCGGGCGGGTCGTCCGCGCTCAGTGGAGGTCGTGCGGCACTTCCCGGACGACCGGCAACGAAGGCTCTGGCACGGCCGAGTGGCTACGCCGCCCTGGCGCGGCTCCGTGAGCGGCTGATGCGTCCGAGCCCGTCGACATACTCCCTTCATGACTCTCTCCGAGCGTCGGAGCCTGACGCCAAGCGTGGCCGACGCGACCGAGTTCGACCTGCCGCCAGCCAGCCCTCTCGGGCTGCTTCAGGACTGGCTGACCGCGGCGAATGCGGCGGGAGTGCGTGACCCTTTCACGCTGACACTGGCCACGGTCGCGATCGACGGGCAACCGTCCACGCGGTCCATTGCCCTCCAGGCATGCGACGAGCGGGGGTTGGTGTTCTTCACCAACCTGGCCAGTCGCAAGGGGTGCGACCTGCGAGCTAACCCTCGCGCGGCGGCCACGCTGTACGGGCGGGAAACCATGCAGCAGGTCAACGTCGCCGGTCAGGTAGAGGTGACCGGCGATGAGGAGTCCGACCGGATGCGGGAAGCCCGAGGCAGGCCCGGCCAGGTGGCAACGATGGTGTCCGAGCAGGGCGCCCCCCCCTGGCCGACGAACGCCGACTTCGCCAACGCGCCCGGACCCTTGCGGCGCAGAGTGATCCCCTCCCGCGACCGCCCGACCACTCAGGCTTTCTCCTCATTCCCGCTGCGGTCGAGTTCTGGCAGGGCAGCCCGGACCGCCTCCACCGCAGGCTCCAGTACAGCCGCACCGAGTCCGGCTGGACGCACTGGCGATTGCAGCCGTGACTCGACGCTGCCGCAGACGGGGAGCGACGGCCGTCCCGTCGGCTGTAGCCGCCAACGGCTACGGCCACCGCTCAGCCCATGGCCCCGAAAGCCGCCAGCCGTCTCAAGAAAGACCGCCGTGGAACACGGCGCACTGGGTAGCGGCTTCGGGCCCACGTGCGGGCTTGGCGCACCCGCGGCGTCCGGCCTGCCAGGCAAAGCGTGAGGCGAGACCGGACGCCGCCCCCGGGCCGCGGGATCGCATCGCCTCGGCGCCGGAGTTGTGGGTGCCCTGACACGGTAAACAGGTGAGCCGCCTGTGTCGTAAGTCAAATTGCGCAGACGTCCCGGGCTGCTCCGACGGGCGCTTCATACGCTTCCTCGGTGGCATTGCCGACGCGGGCGGAGGCGCAGTGAACCCACTCTGCAACCTGGTCCACGGACATGTCACCCGGTACGGCCGGGTAGCCGCCCATCGAGGGTTCGGCCGGAACGAACGCCGGATGCCGTGGGGTGCGGACAGTCGCGCCGGCTCCTCCTCGCCGAACTCGACCCCGACCGTCGGGCCCAACGGCAAGTCATCGACGTGGCTGGAAGTCACTCACCGGGCGGCAGAGCGGGTTTCAGCTCGATGGCCTTCTCAAGTCTTGACCCGCCGGAGCACGAACGGCCGTCCCGACCCAAAGCCGCGGCTCTGCACATCCTCACAGGCATCTTTGGCCCCCCGTTCAGCCTCCCTTTCTAACCTCAAGGGGCGGGCACCCGGCCGTCCTGGCCAAGAGGTCCGCCGAGAAGGCATTCGGCGCAAGTAGTAGCCAACTCCTTGCGAACCTGTCCTGCTGGCATTGGACCAACACAGCGGCCGGAGCCGTGCACGCAGGCAAGACGAGGCGCCCGGTCCCTCGGGGAAAGGGACCGGGCGCTTCGGTACGCTCGGACGGCTGGTGAATCCGAAACGGCGGCCGTTCCACGACAGGCGCATCGTCGCACCCTCCCCCACTCACCGCGGCAAATGAGTGCGTGGGCTCGGGGTCGGCGTCAGACGCTATCGAGCCACGACGCGCGCGCATTGATAGTGCCCCCCGTCCTCGAACCAGTTCCAGGTGTCGAAGGCCACGACGTCCCCGAGAGCGCGAAGATCGTCCTGGAGCCGCTCGTCTGAGCGGTGGTTGAAGTAGCGCCCGTCCGGGCTGGTCCACTCGCGGCCGCAGGTGTGACCCCACACGCCGATCGCGACCGTGCTGCCGGGTCGAACCACTCGACTGAGCTCTTGGATCGCCCGTGTGAAGCCGTCTCCGGGCAGGTGCATCAGTGTGCTCATCGACCAGGCAGCATCGAACGCGTCATCAGCGAAGGGAAGGTCGGTTGCCGATGCCTCCACAGCGTTGAGTCCCCTGTCGCGGCAGGTCTGGACAGCTGCGGGCGACAGGTCCACACCGGTATAGGCGCATCCGCTTTCGCTCAGGACCAACCCATCACGTCCGGCGCCACACCCGACCTCGAGGACAGCCTGCGCTTGGGTTTGCCTCAGGTAGTTGGTGAACGCCGCGACACAGGCGGTGCGCTCGTCACCGAGCGGCCGGCCCGCGCGGTCCGTCATCTCGCCGGCGTAGTACGTCTTCAGGCTTTCCTCGACGTCGCTCATGGCTGGGACTGTAGGCCACCAGCGTGGTCGTGCCCGCGGCATCTTCTGGACCTTCGACCCCGAGAGCGTGGCTCATGCGCTGTGGGTCATGGGGTATCCGCAGACGCCGATGCGTTGATCCGCCGCCTGCTGGTGAGTCGTCTCGGGGCGCATCACGTGCGGGGTCGGCTCACCCACAGCGGCATGACCGTCCGTCAGGGCAAGTCGTCAACCGACATCCCGGCAGTTCAGCATGCCTTCGGTTGGCCGGCCATCTAGTCGACGCTCGGGTTATGGCGAGCCGCCCGCGATGCCTGCGCCAGGCGCGCGATCCCCAAGATTAGAAACAATAGACACGCGGCGATCAGCAGCCACCAGGCGACAGTGAACGCGATCTCCCACGCGTGCATCGGCGTCCCGCTGGGCTCGAGCGGACCGCCGTGCGCACTCGTGATCGCGGCCATCGCGAACGCCATCACCATCACAACGAGCGCGAAGTTGCGCAGCATCATCCAGTTGGCAAGCGACGCCAGCCGAAGCACTCGCTCTGCCTGGGGCCCTCCGCTTGCGCCTACCGTCATTGAGTCCTTCGCGACACGGCGCCGGATCCAACGTCGCTCGTACGGCAGCAGCTTGTGCCCTTGCATCCCCATCTCGATCCCCGTCACGACGCAAGCATCACCGAAGTTGCTCTGCACCGCACTGAACTCGGCACGAGCGGACGGCGGCAGAAGCGGACGTTCTCAGAGCGTTCCGAGTGCTGACGTGTGCAGGCTGGAATTGACCCACCACTCGGCGTCGCGATGTGCCGCTCGGGCGTAGTCAAGGTCGACCAAGCGAGCGAACGCTGGATCGGTCCGCGCCATGTCCTCAAGGTCAGATGCGTGGCCGACCATCTGCTTCGTGATCGCCTCGGCGAGCACGCCCCGCTGGCGCTTGGATGGGCCGTATCCATCGAGGAGGGCGGCGAGGTTACGTTCCTGGCGCTGGCGGACGTCCTCGTCGGCGACGATCCCGTATTCGGCATGCCACCACCGACCGGCCATCAACGGCACCCATCGCCACGCTGCCCAGGCCAGATCCTCGATCGGGTCTCCGGGCCGGGCGAAGTCCCAGTCCAGCACGACAAGTGAGTCGTCGTGCCGACGCACGGTGTTGTACGGCGACACGTCGTGGTGCACGATCACTTGCTCCGGCCGGAGAGAAGTGCCCTCGGCACGTCGCCACGGCTTGGCTGGATCGACCACAAAGCCCGCCTGCGCGGACTGGAAGTCGCGGATCCATCTTCCGATCGACCAGCAGCTTTCCGGTGTCCGAAACCACGCCCGCAAAGGCTGCGTCGCAGAAAGGGTCCCCACTTCACCAGGGACGAACTCGAGGATTTCCCGATCGCCGTCGTCGATGCCGACAACCTGCGGCGAGCCGGAGAACCCGACCGCGGTCAGGTGGTTCAGCAAATCGTGAACGGCAGGCGTCCACGGTCCAACTGGGCGACGCACCGTGTCGCCTACGCGAACGACGGTCGTGGTGTTGCCTCCGCTGAGTTGCTCCTCCTCCGGCATGACGGGAAGCCTTTCACGCTACGCGCGACTCGCGACGTCAGGATCGAGCACTGGCGCCGCAGGCTTCCGACGAAGCTCGAGTCGTGGCGAGTC
>DASSPC010000296.1:0-8054 GCA_035699865.1 Oryzihumus sp.
CGCTGGCGGCTCGCGCGCAGGCGGCGCAGGCGCTTGATGAGCATCGGGTCGGCCTCGAGGGCGGCCGGGCTGTCGATCAGGGCGTTGAGCACCTGGTAGTAGCGCGTCGCGCTCATGTCGAACAGCTCACGGATCGCCTGCTCCTTGGCGCCGGCGTACTTCCACCACTGGCGCTCGAAGGCGATGATCTCGCGGTCCCGCTCGCTCAGCTCCTCGGCGGACGTCGGGGTGACCTCTGCTGCGGCGCTCATGCGACCCTCCCGTGGCTCGTCGTGCGGGTTCATCGTACCGGCCGAATCACAGCAGTGTCATTCACTCGGGCGGGTCCGGCGAGGCTCGTACGCAGGCGTCCGGGACTCATGCCGGGTCCGCCATCGAGTCCAGGATCGCGGCGATGTCGTCCTCGGTGGTGTTGGGGTTGACGATGGCGAACCGCGCCACCGTCTCCCCCTCGTGCGAGGTCGGCACCACGAAGGCGAACTCCTCCGCCAGGATCCGGTCGCTCCACGCGTGGTAGTCGGCCGGGGTCCAGCCCAGCCGGCGGAACACGATCACCGACAGGTCCGGCTCGCGCAGCGCCTCGAGGTAGTCGCGCCGCTCGATCTCGGCGGCGGCGAAGCGGGTGACCTCCAGGGTCCGCTCGATCGCGGCGCTGTAGGCACGGGTGCCGTGCGCGGCCAGGGAGAACCAGAACGGCAGGCCGCGGGCGCGCCGGGTCAGGCCGACCGCGTAGTCGGTGGGGTTCCACTCCGGCGCCTCGGTGAGCACGTCGAGGTAGGACGCCTTCTGCGTGTGCGCGGCCCGGGCGAGCGCCGGCTCGCGGTAGAGCAGGGCGCAGCAGTCGAACGGCGCGAACAGCCACTTGTGGGGGTCGACGATGAAGGAGTCGGCGTGCTCGATGCCGGCGTAGAGGTGGCGCACGCTGGGCGCCGCCAGCCCGGCGCCACCGTAGGCGCCGTCGACGTGGAACCAGATGCCGAGCTCGCGGCACACCTCGGCGACGGAGGCGAGGTCGTCGACGATGCCGAAGTTCGTCGTGCCGCACGTCGCGACGACGGCGAAGAACTGCTCCGGCCCCTCCGCCTCGAGCACGCGGCGCAGGTTCTCGCCGGTCAGCCGCTGCCGGTCGTCGACCTGGACGCCCACGAGGTCGGCATCCATGACGTCGCACGCGGACTTGATCGAGGAGTGGGCGCTGACCGTGCCCGCCACCTTGTTGGGCCGCGGCCCCTCCCCGGTATGCCGTGCCCGCGCCGTCGCGCGCGCCGCCACCAGGGCGGAGAGGTTGCCGACGGTCCCGCCGGGCACGAACACCCCACCCGCCTGGGGCGGCAGCCCGGCGAGGTCGGCGATCCAGCGCAGCGCCTGGTTCTCGGCGTGCACGGCGCCGGCACCCTCCAGCCACGACCCGCCGTAGATCGAGGACGCGCCGACGACGAGGTCGAACAGCGTCGCGGCCTCGGTCGGGGCGCACGGGATGAAGGAGAGGTAGCGCGGGTGGTCGGTGGAGATGCACGCCGGGGCGAGGTCCTCCTCGAAGAGTCTCAGTGCGGGCAGGCCGCCCATCCCGTCGGGGGTGATCGTCTCGCCGGCGACCGCGTCGAGCTGCTCCCTGGTCCGCGGACCGTCCAGCGGCACCGGGTCGAGCCGCAGCCGCTCCTCGGCGTACTTGAGGATCGCCTGACCGAGCTCTTCGGTCGTCTCATCGAAGCCATGCACGGCCGCGAGTCTAGGTGGCCTGCGGCGATGCCTCCGCACGCCGCTGGTCCCGAGCGACGAACAACGCGTCCAGCCCGGGGCCGCCACCACGTCGGAACTGACGTGACGATCGTCGGTTGGACACGCCGCCGGCTGCTGCCACGCTGGCGGCATGAGCACCGACTGGGTCGAGGTGGGCGACCGCTGCTGGGTGCGGCGGTACTCACCCTGGGACGTCTCGAGCGGGGTGGTCGCCGGGGACGACGGCCTGCTCGTCATCGACACCCGGGCGGATGCCGCGCAGGGCCGTGAGCTGGCGGGGCACGTGCGCGAGCTGTCCTCGCTGCCGGTGCTCGCGGTGATGAACACCCACGCCCACTTCGACCACCTCGGCGGCAACGCGGCGTTCCCCGGCTGCCCGGTGGTGGCCCACGCGGCGGTGCCGCTGGCGCTGGAGCGGGGCGCCCCCGAACCCGAGGCGCCCCTGGCCACGGAGGAGAAGGTCCTGCCGGACACCGTCTTCGCCCACCGGTGGGACCTCGACCTCGGTGGCCGCGAGGTGGAGGCCACCCACCTGGGGCGCGGGCACACCGACGGGGACGCGATCCTGCTGGTGCCCGACGCCGACGTCGTCTACGTCGGCGACCTGGTGGAGCAGTCCGGTCCGCCGTCCTTCGGCCCGGACTGCTGGCCGCTGGAGTGGGGGCCCACGCTCGAGCGGCTCGCGAGCCTGCTCGACCCGGTGACCAGCGTGGTCCCCGGCCACGGGGACGTGGTCGACGTCGACTTCGTCTCGCAGCAGGCACGTGACGTGACCGAGGTGGCCGAGCACCTGCGCCTGCTGGTCGCCGCCCACGTCCCCGAAGCGGACGCCCTCTCCCGGGGGCCGTGGCCGTTCCCGGTGGAGGGCCTGGCTGTGGCGGTCCACCGCGGCTACCGCCACCTCGGGGCCGGCCACGCCGGCTGAGCGGACCGGGCTCCGCGGCCGACCCAGGGGTCACCTACATTGACGACCGTGCCCGTCGCCAAGCCCCTGACCGAGCTGGTCCACCCCACCTGGGCCGAGGTGCTGCAGCCCGTCTCCGCGGAGGTGACCCGGCTGGGGGACTTCCTGCGTGCGGAGGTGGCCTCCGGCCGCGGATACCTGCCGGCCGGCCAGCACGTGCTGCGCGCGTTCAGCCGTCCGCTCGACGAGGTCAAGGTCCTCATCGTGGGCCAGGACCCCTATCCCACGCCCGGGCACGCGGTCGGCCTGTCCTTCTCGGTGGCCCCCGACGTGCGGCCGGTGCCGCGCAGCCTGCAGAACATCTACGCCGAGATGGGCACCGACCTCGGCCTGCCGCCCCCGTCCAATGGCGACCTCTCCCCCTGGGCCGACCAGGGGGTGCTGCTGCTCAACCGGGTGCTGACCGTGCGCCCCGGTGCCGCGGGCAGCCACCGCGGCAAGGGCTGGGAGACCGTGACCGCCCAGGCGATCCAGGCACTGGTCGAGCGTGGCGGGCCGCTCGTGGCCATCCTGTGGGGCCGCGACGCGCGGAACCTGGGCCCGTCCCTGGGGCAGGTGCCGCGGATCGAGAGCGCCCACCCCTCGCCGCTGTCGGCCCGGGGCGGGTTCTTCGGGTCGCGACCGTTCAGCCGCGCCAACGAGCTGCTCGCCGCCCAGGGCGCCGGGCCCGTCGACTGGAGGCTCCCGTGACCTGGTCCCGCTACGTGGCCATCGGCGACTCGTTCACCGAGGGCATGAGCGACCCCGACCCGGAGCGCGACAACGCCTACATCGGGTGGGCCGACCGGCTGGCCGCGCACCTGGCGCTGGAGGCCCGGAAGGAGGAGCAGGGCTTCGGCTACGCCAACCTCGCGGTGCGCGGGCGCCTGCTCGACGACATCGTCGGGCGGCAGCTGGACGAGGCCCTGGCTCTGCAGCCCGACCTGGTCAGCATCGTCGGCGGCGGCAACGACATCCTGCGCCCGCGCGCGGACATCGACGGCCTCGCCGCCCGGCTGGAGGACGCGGTGGCACGGATCCGGGCCACCGGGGCCGACGTGCTCATGGCCACGCCGGTGGACCCGCGTGAGGCGCCGCTGGTCAGGATGACCCGGGGACGGGCGGCCACCTACGTCGCGCACATCTGGTCGATCGCGCGGCGGCACGAGGCCTTCGTCATCGACCAGTGGGGCATGCACGCGCTGCGGGACTGGCGGCTGTGGGCCTCCGACCGGATCCACATGACCACCGAGGGGCACCGCCGGGTGGCCCTCAACGCGTTCACCACGCTGGGATTCCAGCCCGACGACACCGAGTGGGCCACGCCGCTGCCGCCGGCACCGCCGATCGGCCGGGCCGACTCCTTCCGCGAGAACGTGCGGTGGGCCCGGGAGTACGTCGCCCCCTGGGTGCAGCGCCGGCTCCGGGGGCAGTCCTCAGGAGACGCCCTCACCGCCAAGCGGCCGACCATCACTCCGTTCGAGGGCTGACAGCCGGGCGTCGATGTGGCGCTGGAGATCGACCACGGCCTGCCGCAGGTCGCCGAGGCTGGCCGCCTGCTCGTCGCGCATCAGCTCGATGTTCCACGTGCCGCCCGGCTCCAGGGACGCCTTGCGCACCTCGTTGGGGCCGTCCGCACCCTGGTGGTGCAGCGCGCTCATGATCTCGTGGTCCCGCAGCCCGATGCGGTGCACCGCCTTCTCGTCCACCTTGCCGTGGGTGACCAGCACCGTCGGTGAGCCCTGGAACAGCCAGGTCGTGCGCGGTCCCATCAGGGCGATGCGGTCCATCAGGGCGTTGAAGAGCACCAGCACCGCTGCGCCGAGCAGGCCGCCGACCAGCGAGTTGTCGTTGCCGATGATGGCGTTCTGGACGACGTTGCTCAGCAGCAGCACGACCACCAGGTCGAAGGAGTTGAGCTGGGCCATCATCCGCTTGCCCGCGACGCGGATCAGCACGCCGATGAACAGGTAGACCACGACCGTCCGGATGACCTTCTCCGCCGGGGGGATCTGGAAGGTGAACATGTCCTGCCACATCGAGCCCTGCCCCGAGGCCAGGACCAACCCGCCGATGAGTGCACTGCCAGCCACGCTGCTCGCCTCCCTGCCCGGTCGTCGCCTGCCGCGACGGTCCGCGGGCCACGGTATGCCGTGTGGCTCAGTCCGGTCGCGCCTCCACGCCGGAGAGCAGTGCGCGCAGGAGCTGGTTGAGCTGGGTGCGCTGGTGCGGGGTGAGGTGGTCGAGCAGCTCGGCCTCGAGCCGGATGCCGACCTCGAGGGCTGCCTCCCACATCGCCCGGCCGGCGGGAGTGACGCGGACGATGACCCGGCGGCGGTCCTCGGGGTCCGGGTGCCGGGTCACGTGCCCCGCCGTCTCCAGCCGGTCCAGGCGGCTGGTCATGCCGGCCCGGGTCACCTGGGACCGCTCCGCCAGCAGGGCGGGGCTGGCCTCCACCCCGGAGAGCTCGCAGGCGACGAGGGTGTGCACCGTCTGGACGTCGGCGGCCGTCACTCCCTGCCTGGCCCAGGCCTGGACCTTGCTCCGCTTCAGCAGCCACAGCAGCCGCTGCATCCGGGTGATGACCCCCTCGACCTCGGCGTCGAGCTGCGGCAGCGCCGGGAGCCAGCGCTCGACGTGCTGGTCCACCGAGTCGGTGATGCGGGCCATGGCCCGATTCTTACACGCCTGACAGTCAGAAATCTAACCATTCGCTTGCTAACTATTCGCGAGCTAATTACATTTGCCACATGACCCTTGCTCCCGCCCTGGCGCCGCTGCGCTCAGCTCCGTTCCGCCTCCTCGCCGCAGGCCAGGGGCTGTCCTGGCTGGGTGACGCCCTCGTGACCGTGGCACTGGCCGTGGCGATCGTCCAGCGCGGCGGCACCGCCTCCGACCTGGGCGTCGTCATCGGCACCGGCATGGCCACGCGCATGGCGCTCATGCTCCTCGGCGGGGTCTGGGCCGACCGGCTGCGCCCCCAGCGGCTCATGGTGCTGTGCGACGTCGTGCGGGCAGCCACGCAGCTCCTGCTCGCCGTCGAGCTGGCCAAGGGCCATCCCTCGACGGCCGCGTTGTGCGCCCTCTACGTCGTCACCGGTGCGGCCGGCGCCTTCTTCCGCCCCTCCCTCGCCTCGCTCCAGCCGCTGGTCGTGCCCGAGGCCGACCGCCACGCCGCGAACGCCGTCATGGGGCTGCTGCAGAGCGGGGCCAACATCGCGGGGCCGGCCCTGGCCGGCATCCTCGTGGCGACGGCCGGCGCGCCCGTGGCCTTCATCGCCAACGCCGCCACCTATGTCGTCTCCGCAGTCACCGTGGCGCTGGTGCGGGTCGAGGCGACCCGGGCAGCGCGACGGCCACTGTGGCACGAGCTGGTCGCAGGCTGGTCCGAGGTCCGGTCGCGCGACTGGTACTGGAAGAACCTCCTCGGCCACAGCGTGTGGAACACCGCCTGGGGCGTGCTCGCCGTGCTGGGCCCGGTCGTGGCGATCGACCGGCTGGGCGGGGCCACGGCCGTGGGCGTCATCGGCAGCTCGATCGGCGTCGGCGGCGTGATCGGCGGCTTCGTGGCCATGGCCGTGCGCCCGCGCCGCCCGCTCCTGGCCGCCAACGCCGGGCTCGCGCTCACCGGGCTGTTCGCGGCCGCCTACGCCTGGCCGGCACACCACCTGTGGGCCGTGGTCGCCAGCGCCGTGGCCGCGATGCTGGGCCTCGCGTTCCTCAACGCCTGCTGGGAGACGGTCGTGCAGGACCAGGTGCCGCACGGAGTGCTCGCGCGGGTGTCGTCCTGGGACGAGCTCACCTCGTTCGTCGGCATCCCCGCGGGCAACGCGGTGGCCGGGCCGCTGGCGGCCGCGTTCGGCCTGGGCCACACCCTCGCCGCGACGGCCGTGGTGTTCGTCGTGTCGAGCTTTGCGCCCCTGCTGTCCGGCAGCGTCCGGCGACTGGACTCCGCCCACGCCCGGGCCCGGGTGGTCGAGCCCGACCCCGCCTGAGCCAGGTCAGGCGGGGCGGGCGAGCGCCCGGCTGACCAGGCGGCCGAGCTCCTCGAAGGCCGCCGCATCGGCGAGCCCGGCGCGCTCGGCGAACTCCCCGCGCTGGATGGCCTCGATCGTGACGCCCACCCATGTGGCCACGAACGCCGCATCGACCGGGGCCACGGCCTTCTCCGCCGCAGCCTCGTCGACGAGCTCGCGCACCCGGCGGGCGGCCGCCACGGCGTTGTCGCGATAGGTCGCCCGGGTCGGCTCGAAGCCGGCGATGTCGTCGATGAACTGCCTCGAGGCCGGGCGCAGCGCCTCGGCGACGGCCTCGAGGTAGGCCTCGATCCGGCGCAGCGGAGCGCGCCGTGAGGCCACCAGTGCCTCGACGGACGCGGTCGCGCGCCGGAAGAAGTTGTTGACCACCCGCACCGCGAGCTGGTCCTTGCTGGGGGCGAGCGCATAGAGCGTGGTCTTGGAGCAGCGCAGCCGCGCCGCGAGGTCGTCCAGGGTCAGGTGCGCGAAGCCCTCGGCCACGACCAGGTCGGTGAGCCGGTCGAGCAGGTCCACCTGGCGGGCGGTCAGGGTCGCGGGCATGTCACGGATCATACGGAAAGTGATACTGACGTATCGCGTGAAGTATCGTTCCAGCCATGCCCGCAGACCGCCTCATGCCCACCGAGGAAGCCCAGGACCTCATCGAGCTCACGCGCGAGATCTGCGCCGAGCAGCTCGCGCCGAAGGCCTCGGCCGCCGAGGCGGCAGCCGAGTTCCCCCGCGACACCTTCCGGCTCCTCGGCGACGCCGGGCTGCTGTCCCTGGCCTACCCCGAGGAGCTCGGCGGCGGTGGGCAGCCCTACGAGGTCTACCTGCAGGTCGTCGAGGAGATCGCCGCCGCGTGGATGAGCGTCGCCGTCGGCGTCAGCGTCCACTCCCTGACCTGCTACCCGGTGGCACAGTTCGGCACCGACGCCCAGAAGGCCGAGCTGCTGCCGGACATGCTCGGCGGATCGATGCTCGGCGCCTACTGCCTGTCCGAGCCCCAGGCCGGCTCCGACGTCTCCGCGATCTCCACCCGGGCCACCCCCGTCGGCGACGGCTCGGCATACCGGCTCAAGGGCACCAAGGCGTGGATCTCCCACGCCGGCCACGCGGACTTCTACACGACCTTCGCCCGCACCGGGGACCACCCGAGCAAGGGGCTGTCCTGCTTCGTCGTGCCTGCCGGTACCGAGGGCCTGACCTTCGGCGAGCCCGAGCGCAAGATGGGCCTGGCCTGCGACACGGTGCGCCAGGTCTACTTCGAGGACGCCGTCGTCGACGCCGGCCGCCTCGTCGGCGAGCCGGGCATGGGCATGACCATCGCACTGTCCGCGCTGGACTCCGGCCGG
>DASSPC010000297.1:0-4996 GCA_035699865.1 Oryzihumus sp.
GGAAGCTCGGCAGAGCCCGATCAGCGGCATGAGCGTGCGCGTGGGCAGTCCTGACGCTCGCACATGAGTCGATCGCGTCATGTGCGAGCACCGGTCTGCTCGATACCGTGCCATCACGGTAAGGATGAAGGAGCAAGCACATGCCGAAGGTGTCCGCAACGACAACCGCGAAGGTCGACGACTTCGGTGTCGCGATCGACCGCAACGACGAACTCGACGGCTATGCCGTCAGCTTCGTCACCATCACGGAGGATCACAGCCTCGCGCCTATGCTCGCCGGTCTACCCGAGGGACGCTGCTGGTGCCCCCACTGGGGCTACATCTTCAAGGGCCAGATCACGGTGACCTACGCCGATCGGGAGGAAGTATTCGAAGCCGGCGACGCGTTCTACATGACGCCGGGTCACGTGCCGACCGCGACGAAGGGCAGCGAGATCTTGCAGTTCAGCCCGGCCGAAGCCCTGAACGAAACGGTTGCCGCGATCCAAGCAGCGATGCCGCAGCAGTAAACGCCGTGGACTCGCCATCCAACTTGGCGGACCTGGTCAACGCGAGCGCGCCCGCAGTTAGCCCGCACCTAGCCAAGTTGCGCTTGGCCAGGCTGGTCACTGTGCGGCGGGAAGGCACTACGCTTACTTCGCCGCCGCCAACACACACCGTGCAACGACTTCTGAACGAAGCGCTGTTCCACGCCGACCACGCTGCACACAAGGTCGCTCCACAGCAGCCGCACCGGCACCGAACACGTGGTAGACGGGACGATCGCTCATCGGCAGATCCGCAAACAAGTGCCCGACTGGCGGCGGAAAGACGCACTCACGCATCGCGGCATGGTCGGGGCGAGCCGCCTTGACAGAGGCAGGAGCGGACGCTTCGGATCCGACGTGGCAGGACGTTTCGAACGAGCACCGGAAGCGGCTGTGGTGTTGCCCCCCGACGCGTTCCAAAGCGCTCAGGCTTGTTACTCCGGTGACTGTTCTTGTGCTGGCGGCAGATCGCCGTGGCGATGCACGATGCGCCACTGGCCGTTCTCCCGCCGGTAGATGTGCGTGACGCGCAGGGTGTAGGTGCGAGGGGCGCCGACCACGGTTCCTGTGCTGTGCTCGTAGCCGACTGTGTAGGCCAGGTCCCCGCTCACGCCGGCGGCTACCACTTCAAAGGCGTAATCGGTGCAGTCTGAGAACCAGCTCGCCACCGTGCGGAACGATGGCTCCACGTCGTCGAAACCGACCGCGGTGATGTCGGCGCCGAACAGCGTTATGGGTTCCTGTCGCGACCACATCGCCAGCCGCGGCTCCACAGTGCCGTCATGGATGGCGCGTTCGGCGGCTTCTTGAACCGGGATCACCTCGGCGAGAAACGCGTCGAGTTCGTTCACCATGACATCCTCCAAATGCCGCCTGGTATCGCGCTGGGAAAGACGATCCTCGGCCGTGTGGGTGCCGCGCAAGGCGCGACGTCGAGCACGACGCATCGGCCTCCTCCGTCGTGGCTCCAACCATCGCGACTATGTCACGGGCCCAGCGGTCGCGACTGTCATCGTGGTCGTCGCCACCAGCAACCTCGCCGTCGGTCTCATGGTCGGCACCGTGCTGGCCATGATCAGGTTCGCCCGCCGCGTCGCCCACTTCACCGAGGTTGTCGCCCATCCCGACGAGGACACTCGCGTGTATGCGGTGCGCCGCGTGCTCTTCCTCGCCTCCAGCAACGACCTGGTCACCCGGTTCGACTACGTCGGCGACCCGACGAACGTCGCCATCGTCCTGACCCAGTTCCACATCTGGGACGCCTAGAACGTAGCCACCTCGGACGCGATCGGGACCAAGTCCGCCGCAAAGGGCCAGACTGTCACGATCGTGGGGCTCAACGACGCCATCGCCCAGCGCCACGAACGCCTCGCCGGCACCTCGGCGGCGGCCACTGACCACACTGACCACGCCCCTCCTCACTCGCCCGCATCCCACCGCACAGCAAGGACGTCCCATGACGCACAGCACCTCCCCAGCCCTCCGCCACACCTCAGCGACGGACCCGGCAGGCTCCCGATGAGCCGGCGCGGGTCTCGCCGCAAGAGCGCCCTCCCGGGGCTGTCTCCCGGCGGGCTGCGGGTGGTGCCGCTGGGCGGACTCGGCGAGATCGGTCGCAACATGACCGTCTTCGAGCACGACGGCCGACTCCTGGTCGTCGACTGTGGGGTGCTCTTCCCCGAGGAGCACCAGCCTGGGGTCGACGTGATCCTGCCCGACTTCACGTGGATCCGGGACCGGCTCGACCGCATCGACGCCGTCGTGCTCACCCACGGACATGAGGACCACATCGGCGGGGTGCCCTACCTGCTGCGAGAACGCCCCGACATCCCCGTCGTGGGCTCCCGACTCACGCTGGCCTTCATCGAGGCCAAGCTCAAGGAGCACCGCATCACCCCGGCGACGATCGAGGTGCGCGAAGGCCAGCGCCAGCGCCTCGGGGTGTTCGACTGTGAGTTCATCGCCGTCAACCACTCGATCCCCGACGGCCTCGCCGTCGCGATCCGCACCAGCGCCGGCACGGTGCTGCACACTGGCGACTTCAAGATGGACCAGTTCCCCCTCGACGGCCGCGTCACCGACCTGCGCGCCTTCGCCCGGCTCGGCGAAGAGGGCGTCGACCTCTTCCTCGTCGACTCCACCAACGCGGAGGTCCCAGGCTTCACCATCTCCGAGGGAGAGCTTGCCCCGGCGATCGAGACCGTCTTCCGCAGCACGACCGGGCGGGTGATCGTCTCCAGCTTCGCCAGCCACGTCCACCGGATCCAGCAGGTCCTCGACGCCGCTCACCACCATGGCCGCAAGGTCGCCTTCGTCGGCCGCTCGATGGTCCGCAACATGGGCATCGCGCAGGACCTCGGCTACCTGACCATCCCCGAGGGGCTCGTGGTCGATCTCAAGGCCATCGAGCGACTGCCCGCGGACAGGGTCGCTCTGGTCTGCACCGGCTCCCAGGGCGAGCCCCTGGCAGCACTCTCCCGGATGGCCAACCGCGACCACCCCATCCGCGTCACCGAGGGCGACACCGTCCTGCTCGCCAGCTCACTGATCCCGGGCAACGAGAACGCCATCTACCGGGTCATCAACGAGCTCACCCGCTGGGGTGCCAACGTCGTCCACAAGGGAAACGCCAAAGTTCATGTCTCGGGCCATGCCAGCGCCGGCGAGCTCGCTTACTGCTACAACATCATCCGACCGACCCATGTCATGCCGGTGCACGGGGAGTGGCGCCACCTGCGCGCCAACGCAGACATCGCCATCCGCACCGGCGTCGATCCCTCACGTGCCATCCTCGCCGAGGACGGATCCGTCATCGACCTTGTGGCCGGCCACGCATCGATCACCGGCACCGTCCCGGCCGGGTTGGTCTACGTCGATGGCATGACGGTCGGCGGCGCCACCGAGGAGTCGCTGCACGTGCGCCGCACCCTCGCCGAGGAGGGTGTGGTCACCATCGTCTGCATCGTCGACCCGGACACCGGAAAGCTCACCGAGGCGCCCGACTACCTCCCCCACGGGTTCGAGCCGGACGCCATGGACTTCGACGACGTCACCCCTGCCGTCCAGAAGGCCCTGACCAAGGCCACCCGAGAGGGCATCGAGGACCTCGAGCAGGTCGAGGAGCTCGTCCGCCAAGCCGTCTCGACCTGGGCGCACCGCCGCCACCGTCGCAGCCCACTGATCATCCCGGTCATCGTCGACGCCTGACCAGCCTCCGCCAGCGGCTGCCGCCCCCGGCGGCACGGGCCCGATCTGCGAGACGAATGTCCCATTTCACGCCAATAACGCCCGCTGGCCTGACCCAAGATCTCACGCACTGTGAGGTGGGAATGGTGCACGAACGGGTCGCCCCTGCAGGTGAAGGGTCTTCGTTGGTCTCGCTGTCCCTGCGCCTTGAACGCCCTGAGCAGCTGGGGATGCTGCGGTCGATGCTGCGCCAGGTCATCGAGTTCGTCGGGCTGTCCGGCGACGAGGCGGACGACCTCGTGCTGGCGACCCACGAGATCGCCGCGAATGCGCTCGTGCATGGCCAACCACCGGCCGAGGTCACGATCCAGGCCAACGTCGGCACGATGGCCGTTCAGGTGACCGACCGGGGCCAGGGTTTTGGACTTGGCGAGCCGGCGGACCATTGGGTAGACCCGCAGGCTGAGAGCGGGCGGGGACTGTGGCTCGCCGAGCAGATCCTCGGCGGCCTCAGGGTCTCCCGTGCGTCGGGCACGTGCACGGTCGCCGCGTCACTTCACGTCACGACCCGACCGCGCAGAACCGCGGGGCCCGAAGGCAGCCGTAGGTCGGGCGAGTCCGCGAGGCGTCGAAGACGCAAGCCTGAGGGTCTACCAACCGAGGCGGGCGACCGTGCCCGTAGCCGGTGACGGCTCACCGACGGCAAGCGCGAAGGCGTTCAGCGCCGCCACCACGTCCCGGCGACGGCCCCGTGGCATCGCCGAGACAATCGCCGCGATCTCGGACCGTCGACGTCCGGTCACGTCTCGCACCAGACGCTCCCCCTCGCTGGTCAGCCCGATGAGCACCTCCCGGCGGTCAGCCTTGTTCTCCTCAGGGGCGACCACCCCGCCGCGATCAGTCGTTCGATTACGCGGGTGTGTGGCCAGATCGAAGGCCGGCGCGAAGTAGAGGTCGTAGAGCTTGGCGATGAACAGCCGCGGCGGACCCACGCGACTCCCTCAGCAGCGCCGGGCCCGCTCCCACTCCCCAAACGCACCCCACCGACTCCAACGGCCCGTGAGGAGGGCTGGGCTGGTCAGACGTCGCAAGGGTCAGCCGAGCTCGAGCAGACGCTTGGCCGTGTCGAGCGCTCGCATCTCCATGTCCATCGACTTCTGGACGGACCCAGACATGACGAGCTTCTTCAGGCCGGTCATCTCGGCACTGAGCGAGAAGGTCACCTCGGTGCCGCCGTTGAACGGGGCGAACCGGTACTCGCCGGCCGGGCGCACCGGTCCCGC
>DASSPC010000298.1:0-3297 GCA_035699865.1 Oryzihumus sp.
TCTACGTCCCGCGCGAGGGCATCGACACCGACGAGGGGCACCTGTCCTTCTCCGACTTCGGTGAGCGGCTCGGCGGCGCGATCGGCCGGCTCACCGGTGACGACGCCAAGGCGGTCGAGCTGCTCGGCGCCACCGTCAACGAGGACGTGCGGGCGCGGGCCGGGGCCCTGGCGGCGCTCGCCTCGCGGGTCGGCGGCTCGCTGGTGCTCGACTCGCGGGCGGTGACCCACCCCACCTACCCCGACGCGGTGGTGCGCACCCCGGGGCTGGTGGCGGTCGACGTCGCCGACGACACGGCATACACCCAGGAGTGCTTCGGCCCGGTGACCTTCCTCATCGCGACCGACTCCACCGAGCAGTCGCTGGAGCGGATGCGCGACACGATCCGCGAGCACGGCGGGATGACGGCGGCGGTCTACTCCACCTCGGAGAAGGTGCTCGACCAGGCGCGCGATGCGGCGGCCGACGCGGGCGTGGCCCTGTCGGAGAACCTCACCGGGCAGGTGTTCGTCAACCAGACGGCGGCGTTCAGCGACTACCACGGCACGGGCGCCAACCCGGCCGCCAACGCGGCCTACGTCGACGCGGCCTTCGTCGCCAACCGCTTCCGCGTGGTCACCTCCCGCCGCCACATCTAGCCCTCGCCCCACCTCTCTCCCCGACCCCAACCCCTCTCTCCCCGACCGAACACCGCCTAGCCCGCGTTTTGGAGCCGTAAACGGCCCCGAACGCGGGCTAGGCGGTGTTCTGACAGGGATGCACTCCGCGCGATTCGGCGGGACGTCGCAGCCGGCCGGTGAACCGGGCCAGGCCTCCGCGGTGCCGCGCCGCCCGGACCCGTCCCGCGACGGCCTCGGGCTGTCGGCGAATCTCGGCGAAGTCCCAGCGCACGACCTCCAGGCCCAGGGAGCGCAAGGCATCCTCGCGAGCCTTCTCGTTCAGGACGCGGTCCACGACTGCCGCCTGGGTCGCTGGATCGCCGGATGATGCGGGCAGCCCGTACTTGCCCTTGCCATCTGCCTCGGCGACCGTGCCGTCCTCGACCCACATGCCGTCGACACGCGCGACGAACCGTCCTTGCTCGTCGTAGACCTCGACCTGGGCCTCCGGGAGCTCGATCCCGATGGCATGGAGCTCGCAGAACGAGAACGACTCCAGCCAGGTCTCGCGGTTCGGGTCGACAAGCCGAAGGGCGCCGTTCGCAGCTGGGCGACCGCGCCATCGGCGTTGCGACTGAAGGACCGCCTCGACGTCTTCGACCGTGGCGTGACCGAGCCGCACTGCGGCGTCGGCGACGGCCACCGCGCGGGATGCACGCATCGTGCGCAGGCAGTCGGCCACGGAGCGGGCCGCCGACATGACCGTGAGACCGTCTACCTGGGCGGCCTCGTTGACGACCGAGTCGCTGTGATGCATCACGGTCCGCCCGTCCCGACGGGACCGAGGCTCGACGTGCAGGGCTGTCAGGTGGATGGGGCTACCGGGGTGGAGCAGGACGGGCCAACCCCACAGGACCGCCGCCGTCTCGTGGCTGAGCGCATGGTGCGGGTGCGACAACAACGCGGCGCGTGCACGCGCCAGATACGTTTGGTGATGGACCGACCATGGCGTCTCCTCTGGTCCCAGTGGAGGGTCCTGGCGGAAGACCCCTCGTTGGACCCGCACGACCGCTCCTCGGCGGACGAGTCGCTCGAGGACCGCCTGGCTCAGTCCGGCGTCGAACGCCTCCCGGCTGGTGAACGCGGACGGCAGGAGCGAGAGCGCGGCTGAGGCATCGAGCATGCCCCCGAGGCTGGGTCCCTTACGGACCGTGGGCCATGTCCGACGGCCGCCCTGTGGATCGTGGGATCAGGCACGGACCCCTTGTGGACATCGACCGAACACGCCTCAGCCCGCGTTTTCGGCCTCACACAGGGCGTAAACGCGGGCTGAGCGGTGTTCGGTGGGGAGAAGGTGGGGAGAAGGTGGGGATGTGGGGGAGAGGGCGAGCCTTAGCGGTCGTTGTCGGGGAGGACGATGCCGAGCACGATGCTGACGATGCTGACGATGACCGCGCCGAGGATGGCGTCCCAGAAGAAGTGGTCGACGTGGAAGGCGAGGTTCAGGCCGCCGGCGACCCACGAGGTCAGCTGCAGCATGAGCGCGTTGACCACGATCGTGAACAGCCCCAGCGTCAGGATGATGAAGGGGAAGGAGAAGAACTTCGCCACCGGCTTGATCACGGCGTTGATGAGGCCGAAGACGATCGCGACGAGCAGGACCGAGATCAGGCGCTTGCCGAGCGGCTCGTTCTCGTCGGCCAGGTGGATGCCGAAGACCAGGAACGCCGCGACCCAGAGCGCGATGCCGTTGACGAGGACCTTGATCGCGATCGACTTCATGAGGGTCATGGTGGCACGCGGACCCGCGGTTGCCGATGATTCGGGATAGCGGGAGAATTGCGGCGAAAGCCACATAGCGGTCCCACTCGGCGAGAACCCAGCAATGGCAATAGGGTTCCGCCATGACGGACGCCAAGGCCGTAGTGCGGTTGCGCCATGCCCTCGACGCGGTGCCGGCCTACAAGCCGGGCAAGCCCGCGGCGGCGCGCGACGGGGTCACGACCTACAAGATCAGCAGCAACGAGAACCCCTACCCGCCGCTGCCCAGTGTCCTGAAGGTCGTCGAGAAGGCGGCCGCCCAGATGAACCGCTACCCCGACATGGCGGTCACCGACCTGACCCAGGCCTTGGCCAACCACCTCGGCGTCCCGGTCGAGCACATCGCGACCGGCACCGGCAGCGTCGGCGTCCTCGGCCAGATCATCCAGGCGACCTGCGACCCCGGCGACGAGGTCATCTACGCGTGGCGCTCCTTCGAGGCCTACCCGATCGTCGTCGCCCTCGCCGGCGCCACCTCCGTCCAGGTCCCGCTCGACGAGCACGCCCGCCACGACCTCGACGCGATGGCGGCGGCGGTCACCGACCGCACGCGCGTGATCCTCGTCTGCACCCCGAACAACCCCACCGGCCCGGTCGTCCACCAGGCCGAGCTCGACGCGTTCCTCGACAAGGTCCCCGAGCACGTCCTCGTCGTCATCGACGAGGCCTACCTCGAGTTCGTCCGCGACGGCCAGGCCCCGGACGCCATCGCGACCTACGAGGAGCGCCACAACGTCGCCGTGCTGCGCACCTTCAGCAAGGCCTACGGCCTTGCCGGCCTCCGGGTCGGGTATGCCGTGGCGCACGAGCCGGTGGCCCAGGCCTTGCGCAAGACCGCAGTTCCGTTCGGCGTCAGCACCATCGCGCAGCAGGCGGC
>DASSPC010000299.1:0-3722 GCA_035699865.1 Oryzihumus sp.
AGGCGTGGCTGGACTGGGTGCAGTTCCTGGCCCGGAGCGCCGGAGGGCACGGGGGGAGCGCCGGGCTGCGCCTGCTCGTGGCCCTCGGGGTCTGCCTGTACGCCGCGCGCAGCGGCCGTGCGTGGCTGCTGGCGCCGGCACTCATCCTGGCGTGCCCGGTGCTCGGCGGCTACGGGCCGCTCGCCGTGCTGGCGGCCGTGCCCCGGTTGCTGCGGGTGCAGGCTGCCCCGCTGCGCGCCCGACGCCGGGTCAGCCCTGTCCCTGCACCCGACCTGGTGCCCGTTCCTCCGCGAAACGCGGTCTGATCGAGCCCGGTTCGCGGCGCAGCGGGCACCAGGTGGGAGACGGGGCGCACCGGGGCTACCCGAGGGGGTTGAAGCCGAACCCTGCCCACAGGACTGCGTAGCCGACGGCCGTCCCGGCCAGTCCCCACAGGGCGCCGGTGAGCGCCGGGGGCAGGAGTGTGTCCGACGGTGAGAGTCGCCAGCCGCCGACGACCGCGGTCGTGAGGCAGGAGAGGATCGCTGCCACGGCCGGCAGCACCACGCTGCGGCCGCTGTCCAGGCGGGCCGCCGTGTCGGGCAGGAAGGCCCGGACGAAGAACAGGCCCAGGGCGGCGGCCGCCCAGTTGACCAGGGCGACCCCGACGAGGCCGAGTGCGCCGGCCAGGCCCACCGCGCAGGCCCAGCCCAGCGCCGCGCGGCCACCCGGGGGCGACGTGACCTGATCGGATGCGTCCACGGCCCGAGTGTGGCAGCGCATCCGGCGGCCGTAGGCCGTTTCGGCGGGCCGCTAGGGCTTCTCGGCCACGAAGATCGCGGTGCCCGGGATGAGCGCGCCCCGCAGCGGGCTCCAGCCACCCCACTCCTGGCCGTTGGCCTCGGGCCACTCCGGCTCGACCAGGTCGACCAGTCGCAGCCCGGCCGCCGTGAGCTCGCGCACGCGGTCGCCCAGGGTGCGGTGGTGCTCGACGTAGGTCGCCCGGCCGGAGGCGTCGGCCTCGACGTAGGGGGTGCGGTCGAAGTACGGCAGCCGGGCCACCAGCCCCTCGGGGCCGGGGTCGTCGGCGAACGCCCAGCGGATCGGGTGCGTGGTGGAGAAGACGAGGCGCCCACCGGGGCGCAGCACCCGCGCGCACTCGCGCATCACCAGCGCAGAGTCCGCGACGAAGGGCACGACGCCGTATGCCGTGAACACGGTGTCGAACGCCGCGTCACCGAAGGGGAGCGCGGCTGCGTCGCACTGCACCAGCGGGACGGGCGTCCGGGGCGTCGTCGTCCCCGGATCCGGCACCGCCGCCGCGTCGATCGCGCGACCCTGGCGCAGCATGCCTCCGGACAGGTCGCTGGCCACGACCTGCGCCCCCAGCCGCGCGAGGTACCGGGAGCACTGGGCGGCCCCGGCGCCGATCTCCAGGACCCGCTTCCCGCGGACGTCGCCGAGCAGGTGCACGTCCTCCTCACGCACCCCTTCTGGGCCCCAGACGAAGTCGGTGTCGCCGAGGAACGCGCCGTGCTCGGCGTAGTACCCGACCGCCTCGCCGTCCCACCAGGATCGGTTGGCCCGGACCGTCTCCTCCTGGTCCGCGGCACGCCGGCCCACCTGCTCAAACGCCTCGAGATCATCGGTCACGGCGCTATCCTGCCCTGCTTTGACCTGTGCAAGACGGCATCGGTAAGGTGGACGAGCACATCTGTGTGCGTCCGGTCACGTCACGGCGGCCGGACGTGCATTCCCATCGATATCTGTCCACCATCGGAGTTCCCACTACATGACTGCCACCACGGCTGAGAAGGCCACCCCGCAGATCGCGATCAACGACATCGGGTCTGAGGAGGAGCTGCTCGCCGCTATCGACGCGACGATCAAGCACTTCAACGACGGCGACATCGTCGAGGGTGTCATCGTCAAGGTCGACCGGGACGAGGTCCTGCTCGACATCGGCTACAAGACCGAGGGTGTCATCCCCTCCCGCGAGCTCTCCATCAAGCACGACGTCGACCCGGCCGAGGTCGTTTCCGTGGGCGATGAGGTCGAGGCCCTGGTCCTCCAGAAGGAGGACAAGGAAGGCCGCCTGATCCTGTCCAAGAAGCGTGCGCAGTACGAGCGCGCCTGGGGCACGATCGAGAAGGTCAAGGAGGAGGACGGCGTCGTCACCGGCACCGTCATCGAGGTCGTCAAGGGTGGCCTCATCCTCGACATCGGCCTGCGTGGCTTCCTGCCGGCCTCCCTGGTCGAGATGCGTCGTGTCCGCGACCTCCAGCCCTACGTGGGCAAGGAGATCGAGGCCAAGATCATCGAGCTGGACAAGAACCGCAACAACGTGGTCCTGTCCCGCCGTGCGTGGCTCGAGCAGACCCAGTCCGAGGTGCGCACCACGTTCCTCAAGGAGCTCCAGAAGGGTCAGGTCCGCTCCGGCGTCGTCAGCAGCATCGTCAACTTCGGTGCGTTCGTCGACCTCGGTGGCGTCGACGGCCTGGTGCACGTCTCCGAGCTGTCCTGGAAGCACATCGACCACCCGTCCGAGGTCGTCGAGGTGGGCCAGGAGGTCACCGTCGAGGTGCTCGACGTGGACATGGACCGCGAGCGTGTCTCCCTGTCGCTGAAGGCGACCCAGGAGGACCCGTGGCAGCACTTCGCCCGCACCCACGCCATCGGCCAGGTCGTGCCGGGCAAGGTCACCAAGCTGGTGCCGTTCGGTGCGTTCGTCCGCGTGGACGACGGCATCGAGGGCCTGGTCCACATCTCCGAGCTGGCCGAGCGTCACGTGGAGGTCCCGGAGCAGGTCGTGCAGGTCGGCGACGACATCTTCGTCAAGGTCATCGACATCGACCTCGAGCGTCGCCGCATCTCGCTCTCGCTCAAGCAGGCCAACGACACCAGCGGTCAGATCGAGGAGTTCGACCCGACGCTGTACGGCATGGCCGCCGAGTACGACGAGCAGGGCAACTACAAGTACCCCGAGGGCTTCGACCCCGAGACCAACGAGTGGCTCGAGGGCCACGAGGAGGCTCGCGAGAAGTGGGAGAAGCAGTACGCCGAGGCGCACGCCCGCTGGGAGGCCCACAAGCAGCAGGTCGAGGCCGCTGCCAAGGCCGACGCGGAGGCTGCCGCCAACGCCGACGTGCCGACCACCTACTCCTCGGGTGGCTCGTCCTCCAGCACCTCCACCGAGTCGGCCCCCGCGGCCGGCGAGGGCACCCTGGCCTCCGACGAGGCCCTGGCCGCCCTGCGCGAGAAGCTCACGGGCAACTGAGCAGCAACGCCGTGACGCTCAGCTGAGCATCGCTGCGACGAGGGCCCGGACCGCACTGCGGTCCGGGCCCTCGTGCGTTCCCACCCGGGTCCGACCCGGCCGCGCCCCGGCCCGCCCGGCCAGTAGCCCGGCGGTCGCGGCTGCCGGTATCGAGAAGCGCTGGCGTGAAGGACTTGACCGGTACAGACAAGGGGATTACTGTATCGGTACAGAAAGCATCCCTCCCAGTATCGATTGGCATCACCGTGAGCACTGCCCCCATTGCCGCCTTCCACGTCCGGGCCGCCGCCGAGCGCGAGCTCCTCAGCGCCCGTCCCGGCGCGCCCGTCGTCGTCGTCGAGTCGTCGGCACCGGCACGCCGTCCTCGCCTCGAGCGGTCCCGCACCGGCCTGGCCTCGGTCCTGCACCGTGCCGCGGACCGCGTCTCGCCGGCATACGGCGCCCCCTGCTGACGGCCCGCACCCGG
>DASSPC010000300.1:0-6503 GCA_035699865.1 Oryzihumus sp.
CATCGTCGGGACTCAGCGGAGCTTTCGCATGGACCAAGCGGTGATCTGTCACCTTCGGGACGGAAAGGTCGCTGAGGCATGGGAGATCGCCGACGTTGGGACTCTCGTCGATCAGGTCAGCTGATCCCCGCCCCGCGGCAATCCGGTGACCGCTACATGGTTGTTGGGCGCAGCTCCAGAGTGGACTCCGGACTCGACGTTCAGGCCGGCTGATGCGTCGAGTGGCCGCCAAGCCCGGTGGTCAAGGGGAGCGGACCGGCGCGTCCTGGCACGAGAGTGGCCACGTGTTCCGCATGGAGGCTGGTGAGCACTGGCGTTGGCAACGGCCCCGAAGCACGGAGAAGCCGCAGGTAGCGATGGTTCGCTGACCTGCGGCTTTGTGCTCCCCGGGTAGGAATCGAACCTACGTCGCTTGTCCTGATTCAAAGTCAGGCGGGCCCTGCCAGCAGACCAACCGGGGAACGTCCCCGAAGAGGACGCGCTCAGGGTAGCGGCCACCCGGCATACGGGAGGAATCCGCACGGGCTGCCCGGACCGGGGCCCGACGCCGACCGCCGCAGGGCTGGCCAACCTACGCAAACGTAGGTTACGTTGGCGTAAGTTGTTCTCGACGGAAGGCCCCGTGCCATGACCACGTTCGCCCCCGAGCCCACGCGGCTCACGGAACCGCCCGCCGCCACCCAAACCACCAGCCCGAGCGCCCCAGGCACGCCGCCCTTCGAGCGCAAGGGCACCGGCGAGCAGATCGCCCTGGGCTTCTTCATCGTCGTGCCGTTCCTGGCCCTGCTGGCCGCCGTCCCCATCGCCTGGGGCTGGGGCCTGGGCTGGCGGGACCTGGTCCTCGCGTTCGTGATGTACGCCATCTCCGGCCACGGCATCACCGTCGGCTTCCACCGCTACTTCACGCACGGCTCGTTCAAGGCCAAGCGCTGGCTGCGGGTGACCCTGGCCATCGCGGGATCACTCGCCATCGAGGGCCCGGTCATCCGCTGGGTCGCCGACCACCGTCGCCACCACGCGTTCTCCGACCGCGAGGGCGACCCGCACTCCCCGTGGCGCTACGGCGAGACGGTGCCCGCGCTGGTCAAGGGTCTGTGGTGGGCCCACATCGGCTGGCTGTTCGACACCGAGCAGACCCCGCGCAGCAAGTACGCCCCCGACCTCATGGCCGACAAGGACATGCAGCGCATCGAGCGTGCGTTCCCCGCACTGGTCGTCGTCTCGATGCTGCTGCCGGCGCTCCTCGGCGGCCTGCTGTCGATGTCCTGGCAGGGCGCCGTGACCGCGTTCTTCTGGGCCTCCCTGGTCCGCGTCGGCCTGCTGCACCACGTGACCTGGTCGATCAACTCCATCTGCCACGCCATCGGCCAGCGACCCTTCGTCTCGCGCGACAAGTCCGGCAACGTGTGGTGGCTGGCCCTGCTGTCCATGGGCGAGTCGTGGCACAACCTGCACCACGCCGACCCCACCTGCGCCCGCCACGGCGTCGAGAAGGGCCAGATCGACTCCAGCGCCCGCGTCATCTGGCTGTTCGAGAAGACCGGTCAGGCGTGGGACGTGCGCTGGCCCCGGCAGACCCGGCTCGACGCGCGCCGCGTCACGGCGTGACCCCCGCGGCGCCGGCCCCGCGGCTACAGCGCCGCGAGCCGGCGGCGCACCTGCATGACGTCCACGGCCTGCCAGTCGGAGTGGTCGTTGTGCCACCCGCGCAGGTCGTGGAACGCCGGGTCGTCGTTGGCCATGGCGTGGCCGATCACCCGAGAGGTCGGGATGCCCCACTGCGCCTGCAGCTGGTGCACCAGACGCAGCACCGAGGTGATCTGCGCGTGCCGGGCCAGGATCTGCTGGTCGGCCCAGTGCGCGCTGTTGCCCGAGGTCGACTGCACCATCTCGATGCCGATCGCCTTGTCGTTCAAGCCGATCGTGTGCCGGCACAGGACGGTCACCGGCACGATCGCGTAGACCCGGCCGTCCCGGTCGACGATGAAGTGCGCGCAGGTGCCCGGCAGCTCACCGGTGTTGGGCACGTCCTGGGCGAAGGTGTTGCGTGCCGAGGACATCGTCGTCGTCTCGGTGAAGTGCAGCACGACCATCGAGGGCCGCAGGTGCCAGCTGGCCACGCCGTAGTGCCGCTTCGCGTAGCTCGCGGTCTCCGCCTTCCGCTTCGCGGAGAACGGGATGTATGCCGCGACGACCGGCACCCGCGCGACCCCGCCACTGCTCCGGGTCGGGGCCGTCTTGGCCCGGGCTGACGTGGGCCTGGCCGATGGCCTCGTCGCGCTCGGCCGTGGCGATGCCGTTCTGGCCGTGGCGGCCGGCGTCGCGCTGGTCACGGACGACGCGGACGTCGTGGTCGGCATACCGCTGACCGCGGCCTGCCGCGAACCGCACGCGCCGAGCACCGCAGAACCACCCACGAGGGCCAGCGCCACCCCGGCGCCGGCGAAGCTGCGAAGGAGTCGTTCACGTGACGTCACAACGTGACACGGTAGCCCGCGCGGCAGCAGCCGGCAGCGCCGGCAGGCATGATGGGCCGGTGACCTCACCCCGGGACAAGCCCGACACCCCTGCCGCCGCGCGTTCGCGGATGACCGGCAAGCAGCGCCGTGAGCAGCTTATCGAGATCGGCCGGAAGCTGTTTGCCGACAAGGGGTTCGAGGGCACCACCGTCGAGGAGATCGCCGCCAAGGCGGGGGTGTCCAAGCCGGTCGTCTACGAGCACTTCGGTGGCAAGGAAGGGCTCTACGCGGTCGTCGTGGACCGCGAGATCCGCACCCTGCTCGACGGCATCACCGGCGCCCTGACCACCCAGGGGAACGCCCGGGCCCTGCTCGAGCAGGCGGCCCTGGCGCTGCTGGACTACATCGAGGGCTCGACCGACGGCTTCCGCATCCTCGTGCGCGACTCCCCCACCGGGCAGTCGACCGGCTCCTTCGCCAGCCTCATCAGCGACGTGGCCTCGCAGGTCGAGCACATCCTCGCCGCGGAGTTCAAGCGCCAGAAGCTCGACCCCAAGACCGCCCCGATCTACGCCCAGATGCTCGTCGGCATGGTCGCGCTCACCGGCCAGTGGTGGCTGGACTCGCGCAAGTTCAAGAAGGCCGACGTGGCCGCGCACCTGGTCAACCTGGCCTGGAACGGCCTGGCCGGGCTGGAGCCCAAGCCCTCGCTGCGCGCCGTGAAGGGCTGAGCTCACCCCGGACAGCTCACCCCGGACGCGAGGCCACCAGCAGGTCGCGCGCCTCGGCGGTGCTCACCTGCCCGAAGCGGCGGTACCACTCCCCGACGCTGTGCAGGCGGGCCGGCTCCTCCAGCACGACCAGCTCGTCGTAGTCATGCTCCAGCAGCGGCACGACCTCCGGTGAGGCGACGGGTACCGCCAGGAGCACGTGCCCCGCGCCGCGTCGCCGCAGGACCGCTGCGGCGGCCCGGGCGGTCGCCCCGGTGGCCACGCCGTCGTCCACGACCACCACCGTGCGCCCCTTGACGTCCAGTGCAGGGGCGTCCCCGCGCAGCTCGGCGGTGACCTGCTCGACCTGCTCGGCAGCGGCCGCCACCAGACGCCGGATCTGCTCCGGGCTCAGCCCGCTGGCCTCGACCACGCGCTGGGTGAACGCGACCGCGCCACCCTCGCCCACGGCGGCCAGCGCCAGCTCGGGTTGCCAGGGCACGCCGACCTTGCGCACCACGAGCACGTCGAGCGGGGCGCCGAGCGCAGCAGCCACCTCGGCCGCCACCGGCACGCCGCCCCGGGGCAGGCCCAGCACGACGACGTCACCACCGTGCCGCTTGGCCAGCGCCTTGGCCAGGCGCCGTCCGGCCTCTCGTCGGTCCGTGAACACGCCACCAGTCTGGCCCGGCCACGTGCCGCCGCGACCGGGCCGAAGGTCAGGCCTGCTGGAACTCCAGCCGGTTGCCCACGGGATCGTCGGTGTGGAACCGGCGCACGCCCGGCAGGTTGTCGTCCCAGCGCACCTCGGCCCCCGCCGCCTCGACGCGCCCGGCAAGGGCGTCGACGTCGGTCACCGCGATGCCCGGGTGCGCCTTGCGTGCCGGAGCGAAGGGCTCCTCGACGCCGCAATGGATCTCGCAGGTCCCGGCCCGGAACCACGCACCACCGCGGGCGGCGAGCGCCGGCGGCTTGGCCAGCTCCTGCATGCCGAGCACGTCGACGTAGAAGGCGCGCAGCGTGTCCTCCGACCCCGCGGGGCACGACACCTGGACGTGGTGCAGTCCGGCGATGAAGCTCATGTCCTTGTCCTCCAAGGGTTTTCAGGCCCGGGTGCGGGCGACAGCGAAGATGCGGCGGAACGGGAAGAGGGTGCCGAAGTCGCGGCGGGGGTATGCCTCGCGCAGCCGGTCGGCATACGCCCGCAGGAAGTCTGCCCGCTCCTGGTCGCCGGTGAGCACGTCGAGCACCGGCCGCAGCGCGGTGCCCTTGGTCCACTCCAGCACAGGGCAGTCCTGCTCCCCCGCCGGGTCGAGCACCTGCTGGTAGGTGGTCTCCCAGACGTCCACCGCACAGCCCAGCCCGGCCAGCAGCGCGGTGTATGCCGCGGGCTCGGCCACGGGGGCCTCGTGCCGCAGCGTGGCCAGCAGCTCGGTGCTGCGCGGCGCTGCGGCGGCGGTCTCGCGCAGGAGGCGGTGCGAGGGTGCCTCGAAGTTGCCGGGCACCTGCATGGCGAACCACCCGCCGGGTGCGAGCGTCCCGACCCAGCCGGGGATGAGCTCGAGGTGGCCGGGCACCCACTGCAGCGTGGCGTTGGTGACGAGCAGGTCGATACCGGTGGGCGGCGCCCAGTCGGCCACGTCGGCCTCGACCCACTCCACCCGGCCGTCGAGGTCGCCGGCGCGCGCCTGCGCGAGCATGTGCCGGGAGGAGTCGACGCCGACCACCCGCGCGGCCGGCCAGCGCTGCGCCAGGCCGAGGGTCAGCGCCCCGGAGCCGCAGCCGAGGTCGACGACCAGGCGGGGGTCCTGCACCCGGACGCGGGCCATGAGGTCGGCGAACGGGCGGCTGCGATGGTCCTCGAACACGGCATACTGCGCGGGGTCCCACGTCACCGGTCGGGCTGGGGTCATGGCTCTCCTCCGACGCTCTCCTCGAAGTCAAGTTTCTTGATGTCAAGATACTTGATGGCCGCTAGACTTTCCAGCATGTCCGCCACCCCCGCCGACGAGGTCGACCGGATCGTCGACGCGTGGGCGCGCGAGCGGCCGGACCTCGACGTCGCGCCGCTGCACGTGCTCTCCCGCGTCTCCCGCCTGGCCCGGCACCTCGACCTGGCCCGCGGCTCCGCCTTCGCCGAGCACGGCCTCGAGGGCTGGGAGTTCGACGTGCTCTCGGCGCTGCGCCGCGCCGGCGAGCCCTACCAGCTCTCCCCCGGTTCGCTGGTCCAGCAGACGCTGGTCACCAGCGGCACCATGACCAACCGGGTCGACCGGCTCGAGCGGCGTGGCCTGGTCCGGCGCAGTCCTGACCCCTCCGACCGGCGCGGGGTCATCGTGGCGCTGACCCCTGCGGGGCGCACCGTGGTCGACGCCGCCATGGCGGACCTGCTCCAGCGCGAGCGGGAGCTGCTCGCCGAGCTGCCGCAGGGCGAGCGAGACGACCTGGCCGGCTTCCTGCGCCGGCTGCTCGCCCCCTTCGAGCGCTGAGCCCCGTCGGCGTCCCGTGACGGCGGTGGTGACGCCGTGCGCGTCGTGACCACGACGGTCTCGCCGTCAGTCTTCCGTAACGCCGGGACCTAGCCGGCGACCTCGGCGGCGGCGAGCCACGCCATCTCGAGCTCCTCCCGCTCGTCGACCACCTCGCGCAGCTTCGCGTTGAGCTCCAGCACCGCCTGGTGGTCGGTCGCCTGGGCGGCCATGTCGGCGTGGATCCGCTCCTCGCGCTCGGCGAGGCGGGTCAGCTGCTTCTCCACCCGCGCCATCTCCTTGCGCGCCTCGCGCACCTCGGCCGCTGACGGGCCCCCCGTCGGCGCGCTCCCCGGGGCCGGCGCCGGCGCGGCCTGGCGCGAGGGGCTGCTGCTCGCAGCCTGCTCGGCGGCGTGCCGCAGCGCGAGGTACTCCTCCACGCCACCGGGCAGGTCACGGACCTTGCCGTCGCCGAGCAGCGCCACCTGCCGGTCGCACATCCGCTCGAGCAGGTAGCGGTCGTGGGAGACGACGAGCAGCGTGCCGGCCCAGCCGTCGAGCACGTCCTCCAGCGACGTGAGCGTCTCGATGTCGAGGTCGTTGGTCGGCTCGTCCAGCAGCAGCACGTTGGGCTCGGCCATCATCAGCCGCAGCAGCTGCAGCCGGCGCCGCTCGCCACCGGACAGGTCGCTGACCCGGGTGCGCTGGCGGCTGCCGGTGAACCCCAGCCGTGTGGCCAGCTGGCTGGCGCTGACCTCCTTGTCGCCGAGCGTGGTGAACGCCTTGACGTCCTCGATCGCCTCGATGACCCGCCAGTCGGCGAACCGCTCGAGCTCGCGCACCTCCTGGGTCAGGAACGCCACGGA